>JBBSUU010000163.1:0-7034 GCA_038234115.1 Mycobacteriales bacterium | reverse complement strand
TAGATGTAAAGGGGTTCGAGGGAGTAAATGTGGTCAATATGTGTAACGGACAAATAGGACAGAGGCCCTACACACCCTCTGACCTGCTAATACGTGCGCCATCAGGGACTTGAACCCCGAACCCGCTGATTAAGAGTCAGCTGCTCTGCCAATTGAGCTAATGGCGCCTGTCTGAACTTTGACACTCTTTTCTCGCTCAGGCGGACGAACGTTTACTTTACAGGCAGATCGGCTGGAACTGTAAATCCGCTGGTAGCGCCTGCATCGGGTTATCGGTACGGCGCCGTCACGGCCGGGCAACCCACTGGGAGAGACTGGCTCCATGCGGCTGACCATCCTTTCTGACACTCATGTCCCCACTCGCGCCAAAGATCTACCGGCGCCCGTCTGGCAGGCCGTTGACAGCGCCGATGTGGTGATCCACGCCGGCGACTGGATGGCGCTCTCCCTACTCGACGCGATCCAGGCCCGCGCCACCAGGTTGGTGGGCGTCTACGGCAACAACGACGGCCCGACCATCCGTAGCCGCCTGCCCGAAGTTGCTCGCACGAATCTGGGTGGCGTCCGAATCGTTGTCGTGCACGAAACAGGGGCCAGGACCGGTCGCGAGTTGCGCGCCGAGATCGCCTATCCAGAAACGGATCTGTTAATTTTCGGCCGCAGCCACATTCCCTGGGACAGCACCACGCCACACGGTCTTAGGCTGTTGAACCCGGGCTCCCCCACCGATCGGCGCAAGGAGCCGGCCTGCACCTACCTCACCGCCGAGATCGACGGCGGTCAGGTCCGAAATGTGAGTCTGCATCGCCTGTAGGCCCCCGGACGGTAAAGGTGAATTAAGGTTGGCACTGCAAACTCGCTCGAACACGAGAAATCAAGAACAGTAGAAGGATGGACCGGTGCCGGTGGACGACGCACTCGAAGCGTTGGTGGCTGCCCTCTACGCCGAGCGCGAGAAGCGGTGGAACTACGCCCAGCGTCGAACCCGTCGGCTGCTCCAGGGTCTCACCGACGACATTTTGGTCGGTCGTGATCGCGATCGGTTGGTCGTTCAGAAGGGGCGTATCAAAGAGGTCGCAAGCACCCTGGGGAAGATTCGACGCAAACTCGGAATCGATGACGCCGTGCCCCAGCAATTCGGCGAAATCATCACGCTGGTCAACGATGTCGTAGGTGTCCGGGTGTTGGGCAAAACTCCCCGCGATCTGGAGGAGTTCAGTCAGGCGTTGCCCGCCTACCTTGTCGGGCAAGAGGATATCGTCTTATTTGCCGATGAAAGCAATGACTATGTCGCCCATCCCAAGGCTTCGGGGTACCGAGCACGTCACTTTGTCATTGGCATCTTGGATCCGGATGGCGATCCGGTGCCGACAAAGGTGGAGATCCAGATCAGGACGCGCCTGCAGGATGCCTGGAGTGAACTCACTCACGAGGACCTGTATAAACCGGGCCCTTTGAAGCCCAACGACTTTCACGACAAGATCGCTCGCACCATGGCCGGCCTGCTCAATGAGGTGGACGCCCTCGCCGACCACCTGGCCATCGAGTTGGACTCCGGCACCGATCCATCGGCCGCCCCGTTCGTCGAACCGCTGATACCGGCCGCGGAACTGGCCACGGCTGTGGTGGTGCGAACCGGACCCAACTACGCACTGGCCCAGGTAAATGGCAAACAAGGCCTGGTACCGGCTTCGGTGGTCCGACTACTGGTCGGCTCGGAGAAGCTCATCGACGTCGACGACTACCTGAAGGACGACGATGTCATCACCGTGGAGATCGTAGAATCGGACAAGGGGGTGTATTACCACCCGGTGGATGCGACCCAACTCCGGCGCCCCAGTCGCCGGGCCACTCCCAACGCCGAACCTGTAGAGGATTAGGCGCCCAGGTACTCGATCGCGAACCGGTACCCGTGTATGCCCAAACCGGCGATAACCCCGACCGCTGCCGCGGAGACGTAGGAAAAATGCCGGAACTCCTCGCGTCGGTGGATATTGCTGATGTGCACCTCGACCACCGGTATGTCGGCCGCCAGCAGCGCATCTCGAAGTGCAACCGAGGTGTGGGAGTAGCCACCGGGATTGATCACGATAGCGCTGTTGCTGGTCCGCGCCAGCTGAATGCGGTCGATCAGGGCGCCCTCGTGATTGCTCTGGAAGAACTCCACGGTGCGTCGCTGCCCGGTTGCCGCAGTGGCACACAGTTGCTCGACATCAGCCAGGGTGTACTTGCCATAGATGTCCGGCTGGCGTAGTCCAAGAAGGTTCAGGTTGGGACCGTTGATCACCACGATCGGCAGCTGCGGTTCGGACATCTGATTGACCACCTTTGTTCCCGGTCCACACTACCGGCCGTCGGCCCACCGGTTGGCCCAGCCCCGCCCAGGCCCCGCTCGGCCCAGCCTCGGCCCAGCCTCGGCCGGATCCGCGGTCAGCCGGTGCCGGCCAATTTTTGCTTCTTGAACTGCATCCGGGCATAGATGATGGTGCCGAGCAGGAAGATCCCACTGAGAATCAACAGCACTGCAGAAATCAGGTTGATGTACGGCACATCAACGCCGGCGATACTCAGGATGCCGACAGCGGCCAGCCCCACCGCCGAGAGCACGGCAAAGGCGGTCCGCCAACGGCTTTTACCCAGTTCGTCGATCCCCTGTTGCGCCTTGTCCTTGGCAAAGTCGACGCGCTTCTTGGCCCAGTCGAACTGGGTTGCCAAGATGACCAGACCGGCCAGAATGACCAGGAATCCGGGGCCCGGCAGAACCAGAAGAGCGATACCGGCCAGCAATAATGCGCCGCCCAACAATCCGACGACGACCTTCTTCATTACTGTGCTCCCTCGTTCTTCGAGGCCAGAACGTTGTGTTCGGGTCCATGTGAGATTTCTACCCATAATGGGGAAGTACCAGACCGGATCGGAAGTTGATCTGATGAGCAAGACACCGTGAGACCGCGCACCGAAGTGTCAAGGAGAAATGATGACTGCACCGGATCATGAATTCGAGGAGCTCGAGATCGACTCCTCAGTACCCCCTCGACCGGAAGAGGACATCGCTGATGCCGGCAGCTCAGATCGGCAGGAGGCAGCCGATCCGCAAAGTGATGACAGCCCGCCGGTCCAGGGATATGGCAGCGCTGATTCGCAATAGCCTTTTTACTCCTTGGTTACCCTGTTCACCGAAGGTGGCGCCATGGAGGCATCGACATACCCGTGCAGGATCTTACGAGCCTGACCCGGGGTGATCCGGGCGCCCGGGACATAGGCCTGCACCACCAGGCCGTCCATCATCGACACGAAGGCAATCGCCTGTCGGTGCGGGTCATCGGAGGAAAGTGAACCATCGTCATCCCCGCGCAGGATGATCCCGTGTACCTGTCCGTGCAACTGGGCATAAATCTGCAGCTGATATTCGGAGTACTCCGGACGATGCGCTGCCAGTGTCCAGAAATCCAGCCAGAGTTTCCAGTGTTCCGTCAGCAGCGGCTGTGAGCCGAGCAAACCGTTGATGATCTCGGTCAGGCCGTCGCGACCGGTTGCCGCGGTCGCCGCTCGTTGCATCACCACAGCGGAGTAGTTCTCCATCTCGCTGCGCAGTACGCCGGCCAAGACTTCGGCAATTCCACTGAAGTGGTAGGTCACCGTCCCGACGGCAACACCCCCGGCGGCGGCAATATCGCGGATGGTGGTGGCATGGAGGCCACGCTCGACGATGACCGACCTGGCAGCTTGGATCAGCATGCGACGTCGCACTTCCGGCGGCAGTCGCTGACGGTTCGAGGATGGGTCGATCACCCGTCCATCGTCGCGCAATCCCCTTACCCGTACAAGTGCACGATTAGCTCAGTGTGATTGATCTTCGAGGTGGGCGGGTTCACATAGTTTCAGGCCGATCCGAACGTATTCCCGATCCAGCAGTTGTTTTCTGTGCATTTGCCACTCTCAGTAACAATGCATGTGCTTTCTGTTACCGCCCAAAATCGTTAATTCGGGATTGCCCCGCTGGTAAAAATTTTGTGTTTCCTCCAGAAGCGCGCGACAAAACCCCAATGGATGATTCCGTTCCCACGATGTTTGAAACTTCCATGCATGGGCATCAAACTTCTCGATTTACCAAATTTCAATCATTTTCACCCGAAACGGCGGCGAAATCCGCTGCCCAGCCGGCCACACCGAGCGAATGTTTAGATTTTCCAGGCATCCGTCGCGCCCACGCATCTTCGCCCAAAGTCCTTCCCAATCAGTGCATTCGCCGCCGCCTACAGGTTGGTTTTGCACTGTCATCGGCACGATCGAAGCCCGCGATAATGAAGATTATGTCGACTACACCCATGAGAGTTGTCGCCATTGTTTTTTATCCATTGCAGTTATTTCAGCCTGTCGGTGGTTGAGATTTGATTCTTTGACGTGCATTCTTAGTTTATGTCGCGCTATCTGTATTTGATCTATGACGGGAAGACTGATCACCCGATCCAAGCCACCAACGATGCGGCTGCCCTTAATCAGGCGCGGCGGTGGCTGCAATCCAACGCTGAACGTCGCTACATAGACTTGAGCATTGCCTCCGTCAGTCGATCGCTGCAGCCCGGTTCGCGTTTCTTGGCCTATCTCCGTGATCTCCCCAATCCGGTCGCCGATTCACGCACGCGAAGTCCTGCCGTCGCCAGTACCGGGAGAGACGAAATCTAGGGCCAAGTAGCCGCCGTCACCCGCGGCGCCCGCTCGCCACTCGCAAGGCGGATTCTGGACGCCGCACCCGGCGGATCTACCCGACACGGTGAATTAAGATCGGCCGCCCACCCAAGCCTGGACTTTTACCCCACACCCGATAGTGTGCAAGCCAACTCGCGTGTAGCTGTCCTACGGTGCATCAAAGATGACCACCGCAAACCATTCTTGAGTGAGGGTCGAACCAATGACGGTTGAACAGCATAAGTACTTGTTGGACGAATCCCAGATGCCGACCAACTGGTACAACATCGTCGCTGATCTGCCCAGCCCGCCGCCGCCCGTCCTGCATCCTGGAACATTGGAACCCATTGGGCCGGATGATTTGTCGGCGCTCCTGCCGATGGAACTCATCATGCAAGAGGTATCCACCGAGAGATACATCCCGATCCCGGAGGAAGTTCAGGATATCTACCGGCTATGGCGGCCATCGCCGTTGTACCGGGCCCGCCGCCTGGAGAAGGCTCTGGGCACGCCGGCTCGGATCTACTACAAGTATGAGGGCGTCTCGCCGGCCGGCTCGCACAAACCGAACACCGCCGTGCCGCAGGCCTACTACAACCATCGCGCCGGGATTCGAAAATTGGCGTCCGAGACCGGCGCCGGTCAATGGGGCACCGCACTGGCGTTTGCCTGTGCGCTCTTCGGTATGGAATGCGAGATCTGGCAGGTTGGTGCTTCCTACGACCAAAAGCCTTACCGCCGAACGCTAATCGAGACTTTCGGCGGTGTGGTGCATCGCTCGCCCTCGCGTTTGACCGACTCCGGACGGGCCTACCCGGAAGATCATCCCGGATCACTTGGCCTGGCGATTTCCGAGGCTGCCGAGGTGGCTGCGAAAGATCCCGAGGTCAACTATGCCCTCGGATCCGTTCTCAACCATGTGCTGCTGCATCAGACCATCATCGGCGAGGAGGCGCTATTGCAGCTAGAGATGGCCGGTGAATCCGGGGCCGATGTGGTGATCGGCTGTACCGGCGGCGGTTCCAACTTCGGTGGACTGGCATTCCCGTTCATCCGCGAGAAGCTCGCCGGTCGGCAATCGCCGGTCATTCGCGCTGTCGAGCCGGCTTCCTGTCCGTCACTGACCCGCGGTGAATACCGCTACGACTTCGGTGACACCGTCGGACTGACCCCGTTGATGAAAATGCACACGCTCGGACACGACTTCGTGCCCGATCCGATTCATGCCGGCGGGCTGCGCTATCACGCCATGGCGCCGTTGATCTCGCACGTTTACGAACTCGGCCTGATGGAGGCCAAGGCGATCAATCAGACGGACTGCTTCGCTGCTGCCGTCCGATTCGCTCGCACCGAGGGAATCGTGCCGGCCCCGGAACCCACGCACGCGCTGGCCGAAGCGATCAGTGAGGCCATGGCTTGCAAGGAATCCGGTGAGGAGAAGGTTATCGTCACCGCATTGTGCGGCCATGGATTCCTGGATCTTGCCGCCTACGACTCCTATTTGAACGGCCGAATGGTGGACAATCCCTTGTCCGAAGCAGACCTGCAGGCCGCATTGGCTTCCGTACCGGTGGTGAATGCCTAATTGTGGGTGGGGTTTGCCCTCAGAGTGGGTTTCATAGGTCAATCTCATGGTCCGGCGCCGCCGAAACGTGAAAGTCTGGGGTAATGCTGCGACGGTGGAGGTACTTCCTGCTCGCCGGGGCGCTTGCGTTCCTGGTACTCGGGATCCAACCCGTCGACACCGCTGCCACTGCCGATCCCGCAATTTCCGGTGCACTGAACGCCATCACCACTTCGACCTTCGACCCGGCGGACCCGATAGCTTCCTTCCCGAAGAACTACCCCACCATCATGGGCTATCGACCGGTGGTCGGGATCGGACCGGATGGCAAGGCGATCCTGATGAAGGCAGCCGGTGATTGCTCCTCGTTCTCCGGTGCCACCGAATACCGCTTCGATGCTGTCTGCAAAGAACATGACCTCGCCTACGACGTGCTGCGCTACTCCGATCTCGTGGGTAAGCCGCTCCCGGCGCCGGCTCGCGAGCAGGCCGACGACATGTTTGATCGGCAGCTCCACAGTCAGTGCACCTATTCGCAGCTGACCGGGCCAGACTTCCCGATCTGCCACACGATGGCCGAGTCTTTCGCTCTCGCAGTGCGATTCAACTCCTGGCGGCAGGGCTTCCGGCCGCCCGCGTTGCACGAGTCATTGGTCCACTGGGAAGTGATCGTGCTGACCACCCTGGTACTGCTGGTTGTTCGGGAAGTGCGATCTCGCTGGCAGGTGCGGCCCGGTAGCCGCCTCAACGACCTTCGACATCGCGAAACATGGCTCACCGC
>JBBSUU010000162.1:0-7049 GCA_038234115.1 Mycobacteriales bacterium | reverse complement strand
GGTTGGCCAAGACGGTGGCGCCGGCGAGAGCGAGACCGCTGGACGGCGGCGTCGGGACGAACATGTCCTCACAGATTTCCACCCCGATTGTGAGCCCGTCGACGTCGACGGCATCGAAGAGCAGATCTGTACCCAACGGTGCGGTCACCCCGGCAATGGTGATCTGCTGCCCCACGATGCCGTGGCCGGAAGTGAACTGACGCCTTTCGTAAAACTCGCGATAGTTGGGCAGGTGAATCTTGGGCACGACGCCGAGCAGGCAACCTTGATGGATGATCAGGGCGACGTTGAAAAGACGGTTCTGATGTCGTACCGGAGCCCCGACAATCAGCACCGGCAATAAATTTTTGGACTCCTGGAGCAACAGTCCGACGGCGGTGTCGACGGCTTCGAGCAATGCATCCTGGCCGAACAGATCGTCGATCGCGTAGCCGGATATTGCCAGCTCCGGGAACAGCGCAACGGCCGCCCCGTCGGCGTCGCAGTCGCGGGCAATGCCGATGATTGTCCGCGCATTTGTCAACGGGTCGGCAACTGCCGACGGCATGGTGCAGGCTGCGATCCGGGCGAAGCCGTGCCGGTAGAGGGACCGGAACTCGCCGGGTCTATCGGATTTCATGGATTGCGATGCAGCTGACAGCGTCGTGCCTCTCTCTCGACAAACCCCTCCTCACTGCAGGGGGAGTCGGGGACAACACTACTGAGTGCCGGTCCGGGCAAAAAGAAGAACCCCCGCCGGAAAGGGCGGAGGCTCAGGTGGGCGGTTGGTCGATACAACCCCCGGGTATTACGAACTCAGAACAGCAAGCGATCACACGCGATGTCCGGCCCAGATCGCGCGATCGGTACGTTGTGGGCTCCAGCTTCCCGATTGCCGGGTGTCGGCTCCGAATTTTGCTGCGGCGGCGCCCATCAGGGCGAGGGCGATGATTACCAGTAGGAATGTCATAAAGCAAGTATGACCCGGATCCAAGCAATAATCCATCTGTTTATTCTTCCGAGTATGCGTAAGATTAACTTCATGATTGATGTACGTCGGCTAGAGATCTTGCGCGAACTCGCCCGCTGCGGCACTATCGCCGCCACCGCCGAGGCGGTGTACCTGACACCCTCGGCTGTTTCCCAGCAAATGGCCGCTCTTTCCCGGGAAGCCGGTACGGCGATGCTGGAACCGGACGGACGCCGCGTTCGCCTGACGGCTGCCGCCCAAATGCTGCTGCGGCATGCCCATGAGATCTTCACCCACCTTGAACATGCCGAAGCGGACCTGGCCGCATTTCGTCGGGGTGACGCCGGTACCGTTCGACTGGGAAGTTTCCCCTCGGCCATCCGCGGGATCGCGGTGCCCACCCTGACCTATCTCGCCGAACGCAGCAAGATGCGGGTTCAGGTCCGTGAGGTACAGCCGGAGCAAACCGTTGACGCGCTGCTCTCCCGCTCGGTGGACCTGGCCGTCACCGGCCATTCGACGGTGGGGCTGTACGCACCGGCGGACCCTCGCCTGCAGGTCGAGCACCTCTTTGACGACGTATTGGACATTGCGGTCCCGATCGGGCACCCGTTGGCCGCTCAGTCGGAGATCGCCTTGGCCGACATGAGTGGCGATGACTGGATCATGAGCCTGCCGGAGTCCCAATGCTGGCAGATCACCAAGGCAGCATGTGCCGCAGCCGGTTTCCGTCCGCTCGTGCGTCACCACGCCGATGAATACTCGGGGGTGGTCGCGCTGATCACCGCCGGCGCCGGCGTCGGGCTGATCCCCCGACTTGCCCAGGACATGTTCAGCCATGAACCGATCGTGATTCGCCCGGCCACTGGCACGCAACCGGTGCGGCGTATTGGCGTGCAATATCGGGCCGGCACCGCCAATCAACCCCATATCGCACCAACCCTGCAGGCTCTGCACGCCATCGCCAGCGACATCTGCGATGGCCAGCTCGGTATCCCGGACGATCTGACCGACCTGGAGCAACCCGCCGACCGGTGAGGCCTGGCTGATTACTGGTCTGCGCGTCCTTCGGCGCCGCCCCTTTCCGAGGACAGATATCGAGGCAAAATCTTGAGAACAGATGTTTCAGGACAAACACTTCGCCGGATCGAGTACTGCCGCAGTCGGCAGCGGACCGTCCGGAGCGCAACCGGCGGTGGTATAGAACTCGCCGGTCCAGCCGAGCACCATCCAGGCAATGGTGGTTCCATCACTCACCTGGACGGCGATACCGAGTCCGGCCGCCAACGCCACCACCCCACCCTTGGCAGTGGCGGAAGGGAAAGCGCCGTCTCCGGAGATATCCCGCCAAGCCCCTGTGCTCGTCAATTCGAAGGCCGACAGCATCGCTGTTCCATCCGGCTGATAGGCGAGGAGCACACACTTGGAAGTTGCATCGCAATTCAGCACGCCGTCGGCCGGTGCCGGGAAGGAACTCCCGTACGGCACGTTGATAGCGCCGCGGACAGCCCCATCAGTAGCCACCGATAGCAGGGCGACCCGCCCCTCCCGACTGATCATCGCGGCCGAAAGATCTCCCATCACCGCCGCTCTGGTGGCGATCACGCTGCATCCTGGGCAATCGACAAGTTCTACGCTGACACCGGTCCCGGGCTGCGGCAACGGGTCCGGTGCCGGGGCCGGGGCCGGGGCCGGGGCCGGTTCGGGTGCCGGGGCCACGCCGGCATCGCCGGTGGTCGCAGCCGTGGTGGTCGGCGTAGCGGCGGCGGGTTTCGACGAGGTCGGGGTTGAACCGGTCGGGGTGGACTCGATGGACGTCACCGCCGGACCGCTCGGCGCCGTGCTCGACTCGCCGGTGTTGAATTCAGCGACGCTGGAGTTGAGCGCGTCTGTACCTTCGGCAGTTCCGGGCGGCAGCGGCTGCACCGTCACCCGCAGGGTTGGACCGGCCGAGCCGGCGCCGGCCGCCGAGGTCACGGCCACCGAAGGCACGGTGGCCGAACTCGACCCACTCGGCGACGCTTTCGGTATTGACGCGCAGCCGGAAATGAAGACCGCGGCCCCCAAGACCAGAGCTGCCGATCGACCCCACCGCGTTCTCATGACAGCAACCCTACGGAGCGCTCTGCTGCAAGCAACGCACTTTGCCGGTTGTCAGACCAAGTGAGTGCCAAACCACTGCAGCATCTCCTGCCAAGCCGATGCCGCCGATTCAGGATGGTAATGGTCTTCCCTGGTGTCGTTGTTGAAGGCATGGCCGGCATCGGCAAACCGAACCACCCGGCTCGCTACCGGCTGCTGCGCAAGTTTCTCCCGCAACCTTTCCACCTGCTCAACGGGGATGCTGCCGTCATGATCGCCGAACAATCCCAGGACCGGGGCAACGACGTGAGCGGCCGACTCGAGTCCGGCCGGCACCCCGGGCCACCGGGATTGGGCAACACCGCCGCCGTAGAAATCCACCACTGCCTGTACCGGTTGGGTGCCTGCAGCCCAGAGCGCCACGCTGCCCCCCATGCAGAACCCGACGATGCCGACCGTTGGCACCTGGGTCGACAATTCGTGGATCGCCGCAGCTACGTCGTGGGCCATGCCGGCGCCGGTCAAGGACTGCATCGCCGGCGCAGCCGGGGCGAAGTCCGCCCCTTCGAATACCTGGTCGTCGAGCCGGTGATACAGGTGTGGGATGGCTGCCAGATAGCCGGCCGCTGCCAGTCGACGCCCGATATCCACGATATGTTCGGTGACCCCGAAGGCCTCCTGGATCACCACGACACCGGCCGTGGCCGGTTCTTTCGGATGGATGATCGTCAGGGGTACATCGTCGATCAGCACTGTTTCGAGGTGGCTCATCGGTCCATCACAGCAGATGCGGCACAGCCGCCCGGCGCCGGCTGGTATCGGGCGCAACCGATAGGGTCGCAAGGTAGAGAAAGAGGTTAAAAATGACGGCCCACACTCGTGCCGCTCTGGACGCGCTGCCCGCTTACACCCCTGGACGGACCGTACCCGGGGCCATCAAACTTGCCTCCAACGAGATGAGCTTCCCAGCGCTTCCCAGCGTGGTGGCCGCGATCGCCGAGGCGGCCGCCGGCATAAACCGTTACCCCGACATCGGGTCGGCTGCCCTGGTTGCCGTGCTTGCCGACACTTTCAACGTGGAACCGGAGCAACTCGCCGTGGGCTGCGGGTCGGTGGCGCTGTGCGAACAGCTGATCCAAGCCACCTGCACGGCGCAGGACGAAGTGATTTTTGCCTGGCGCTCCTTCGAGGCCTATCCGATCCTGGCGCAGGTGGTTGGTGCCGGTGCGGTGAAGGTTCCACTGTCCGGCGGTAACCTCGAAACCGCTGAAGCGCTTGATCTTCCGGCATTGGCTGCGGCCATCACCGACAGAACACGACTGATCTTTATCTGCAACCCGAACAACCCCACCGGTACTGCGCTGCGCGAATCCGACCTGATCGCGTTCTTGGATCAGGTACCGACGGATGTTCTGGTGGTGATCGACGAGGCGTACCGCGAATTTGTGGATGACCCGTCGATCCCCGATGGCATTGAATTGGCCCGCGGCAGACAGAATGTTGCGGTCCTCCGAACGCTTTCCAAGGCGTACGGCCTGGCCGGCCTGCGTGTCGGGTATGCGGTGGCGGCGCCGGAAATTGCCGCCGCGATTCGAAAGGTGTCAGTGCCATTCTCGGTCAACTCGATAGCGCAGGCCGCGGCCATTGCCTCGCTGGCAGCGGCGCCGGAACTGTTGGATCGATGCCGACAGGTGATCGCCGAACGCGCTCGAGTTCGAAATGCGCTGCTGGACATGGGCTTTCGAGTTCCTCCATCGCAGGCGAACTTCGTCTGGCTGCCGCTTCGGGACCGCGCCGCCGCTTTTGCCGCCCACTGCGAGGAATCGAAGGTGATCGTCCGGCCGTTCAATGATGCGGTGAATGGTGGCGTGCGGGTGACCATCGGTTCGGCGGCGGAGAACGATGTCTTCTTGAGTGCGGCCGCGAGTTTCACGCTCTGACCGCTGGATCCGGTCGCCGCGTCAGAAGGCCAGAATACGCCAAATGGCGAAGCTGCCCAGGGCTACGATGATGGTCCGAAGCACCAGAGGCGAGAGCCGGCGGCCGATACCGGCTCCGACAAAACCACCGATCAGTGACCCCACCGCGATCAAACCCGCTGCCGCCCAATTGATCCGGTCAAAGGCGACGAGGGTGTAGGTCGCGGCCGAGACGGTATTGACCAACAGGGTCAGCAGATTCTTGGAGGCGTTGAGATTCTGCACCTTGTCCGGCAGCAGCGCCCCCATCATTCCCATCAGCAGGATGCCCTGGGCGGCCGAGAAATATCCGCCGTAAATACCGGTGGCGAAGGTCCCTCCCACCAACAGCGACATCCGCTGCGGACCGATTAGCTGGTGGTCGCGGCCGGCCTTTTCCGACCGCGCGCGCACCCACTTCTGGATGCGGGTTTGCAACACCACCAGAATCAGTGCCAACACCAGCAGCACCGGAACAATGGCTTCGAACGCGTCCTCCGGCAGGTGCAACAGCAGCCAGGCACCAATCAGGGCACCCACCAGCGAAGCGGGAATTTGCCAGCGCAGTCTGGGCCACTGCCCTTCCAACTCCCGTCGATAACCCCACGTTCCGGAGATATTCCCCGGCACCAGACCCACCGCATTGCTCATGGTGGACGCCACGGGCGGGATCCCGAAGGCCAGCAGGGTGGGGAAGGTGATCAGGGTGCCGGAACCGACGATGGTATTGATGGTGCCGGCGCCGATGCCGGCCACGAAGATCAAAACAATTTCAGTCCAGGTCACCGCGACAGCCTAGGTCCTCTGGCGTGGGCAGAAGAAAGTGCGGGGCCTCCGACGTCGGGAAAAGCCCGGCGTTTCGCCTCAGAGTTCACCGCTACTGGATCGCGACGAGCCCGATAATGCCGACAACGTAGAGCACCAGAACCACGATCGAGTCGATGCCCAGGCGCAGATGTTGGCGGCGGGGCCGGAAGATCAAGCCTGCCATGTAGACGATGGTGAGCAAGGCACCCAGCGCTGTCAGGTAGATGTCGCTGGGGCCGGCAGCAGGCAGGATGGCCTGACCGGCAATCAGGGTGGCCGGCAGGAAAAGCACCGGCAGGAATGCATTCCCCCCAAATATGTCCCCCACACTCATCTGGTAATCGCCCATCCGGGTCGACGTGATGCCCGTCGACAGTTCCGGAAGCGAGGTCGCCACCGCCAACACCGTCGCGCCGAACAGAATCCCGGACATTCCCAGATTGCCGAAGAACTGCTCGCCACTTCGCTCGATGGTGACCCCGGCAACCAAGGTCGCCGCCGCTGCTGCCCCGAAGACCGTGGCGGCTCTACGGGTGCTGACCTTCTGCTCGGTGGCGGATTTCTCGCGCTTGCTGCGCCGACTCCCCCGAGGCTCCGATTGTCCATCCGGTGCATTTCCGCTGTCCTTCCAGGGCAGGTTGCGACTCGCACGGTTGACCAGCATCAGTCCGACGGCCCACAGGGCTGCGATCAGCACGACGTCCGGGGTAAGCCGGGCGAACAGCAGGGTCGCCGGCAGCTGGGTGCCGGCAACGACCACTGCGAGGACGGCAACCACCAGCGCCCCTTCCAACACCAGGACCAGACTGGCCGCCTGGTAGGTGAGCGGCTTGCGCGGGCGTACCCCGAACGCGTCCAGCGCGACCAGCACCACCGTCTGGACCGCTATACCACCGAGAATGTTCCCGACCGCCACTTCCAGGTGCCCGGACAAGGCAGCTGAAACTGTGATCACAATCTCCGGAAGATTCGTCGCGATCGCGAGCATGATCAGGCCACCCAGAGCTGATCCCAGGTGCAGACGCTTGGCCAGGACATCGGTGTTCTCGGAAAGTTTTACCCCGGCCAACCAGATCACTGCCGCCGACGCAATGAAAATGACCAGGAGCAGCCAGGACGGCAGACCGGACACTTCGCCCCCCTCTCTTAGAATGTTGCGAAACCGGGATCGACGGCTCAGAGCCGGCGCCGGGGTGGATCGATCAGGTACCGATGACCATGGCCCGGCCAAGTGCGGCGGCGGGGGCGGGGGG
>JBBSUU010000161.1:0-7092 GCA_038234115.1 Mycobacteriales bacterium | reverse complement strand
TTCGCAAGGAGGCCACAGCCGACGAGATCAAAAAGGCGTACCGAAAGCTGGCGCGCGAATTGCACCCGGATGTCAATCCCGACCCGGCTGCTCAACAGAAGTTCAAAGAGGTCAGCACGGCTTACGAAGTCCTGTCCGACCCGGCCAAACGGCAAGTGGTGGACCTGGGCGGCGATCCGATGTCCAACGGCCAGGGTGGTGGCCAAGGTGGCGGCGAACCGTTCGGCAACATGGGTTTCGGCGACATCATGGATGCCTTCTTCGGCGGCAACGGACGTCAGCGTGGCCCACGGTCCCGGGTCCGTCAGGGTGAAGACGCGCTGGTTGATGTCGAACTGACCTTGGAAGAATGCGCCACCGGGGTTTCCAAGGATTTGGCACTGGAAACCGCGATGATCTGCTCCCTGTGCCAGGGTGCGGGTACTGCCGAAGGCACCACGACTCACACCTGCGACACCTGCAAGGGGGCCGGCGAGATCCA
Source organism: Mycobacteriales bacterium (assembly GCA_038234115.1). GTDB lineage: Bacteria > Actinomycetota > Actinomycetes > Mycobacteriales > Nakamurellaceae > Nakamurella. The sequence continues at coordinate 6,611 of JBBSUU010000161.1, read as the reverse complement.
ACAGGTTCAGCGCTCGTTCCTCGGTCAGGTCGTCACGGCGCGTCCCTGCCCGGTGTGTCGCGGTTTTGGTGAAGTCATCCCCGATCCCTGCCGGCAGTGCAACGGCGACGGGCGCGTGCGGACCCGCCGCAGTGTCCGGGTCCATATTCCGGCCGGGGTAGGAGACGGTATCCGGGTCCGGATGTCCGGTCAGGGTGAAGTCGGCCCCGGTGGCGGGGCTCCCGGCGACCTGTACGTCGAGGTCCGGGAGTTGCCACACGAGATGTTCACCCGGGACGGCGTCGACCTGCACTGCACGGTCCACGTCCCGATGACAGCGGCCGCCCTGGGCACCTCGATGACGCTGGCCACCCTGCTGGACACCGAGGAACTCGATATCAGGGCCGGCACCCAATCGGGCACGGTGCTGACCATCAAGAGCCAGGGGATGCCGCGGCTCAGAGGCACCGGGAACGGCAATCTATTCGTGCACATCGAGGTCTTGACGCCCACCAAAATTGATCCGCGGCAGGCTGAACTGCTTCGCGAACTCGCCACCCTGCGTGGTGAGGAGCAGCCCGAATTGGCCGAACGGAGCCAGGGTTCGATCTTCAGTCGAATTCGCGACTCGCTCGCGGGGCGGTGACCGCGCTCAGCGGTAGCGCCATTCCTGCTGAAGACCCATTCTTCCTGGTCGAGGTGCTGCCGTCGGCCGGGCGGTTCCTCCTGGATGGTCCGGAGGGTAGACACGCCGCGACGGTCAAACGGCTGCGGATCGGTGAAACTCTCGTCCTGACCGACGGAGTCGGTGGCTGGCTCAGAGCCACCGTCACCGAGGTGCAAAAAGCAGCACTGGTGCTCAGATGCGATCAACCTCAGGTCAGCGTCCCGAATGAGCCCCGAGTACTGATCGTCCAGGCGTTGCCGAAGGGGGAGCGAAGCGATCTCGCGGTGGACTTGACCACCGAGGCCGGAGTCGATGTATTGATCCCGTGGTCGGCGGCTCGTTGTGTGGCCCGTTGGACGACGGACAAGGCAACCAGAGGTGTGCAGAAGTGGCAGGCGGTGGCTCGAGAGGCCACCAAACAATCGCGTCGAACCCGCATCCCCCAGGTACGAGAACTGGCCGATACCAGGGCAGTGACAACGCTTGTTCGACAGACGGTTGATCAGGGCGGAGTGGCGCTGCTGCTCCATGAGGCGGAAGCTTCACCGATGACCGCTGTTGAGCTGCCCAAGACTGGAGACATCTTGCTGGTGATCGGCCCAGAGGGTGGCATCAGCCCCGAGGAGATCGCCACCTTCACTGCCGCCGGAGCCCGGCCGGTGCGGCTGGGCCCAGAGGTCTTGCGGACCTCGACAGCGGGAGCGGTCGCGTTGGGTGCCCTCGGCGTGATGACGCGGCGGTGGCACGCCTGATGACCATCCACGAATACAGCTATGGCTCGCACCCGGATCAATTTGTCCACCTGCATGTCCCGGCGGGAGATTTTCTGCCCGTCGTGGTGGTCATCCACGGGGGATTTTGGCGCTCCCGCTACGGCGTCGAGTTGGCCGACCCGCTGGCCGAGGACCTTGCGGCGATGGGGATCGCCGCTGCAGCAATCGAATATCGCCGGGTGGGCGGGAAAAGCGGTGGCGGCTGGCCACGCACCCTGGCCGATGTGAGCCGAGCGGTGGACGCACTTGCCACTTCCGGCCAGTATTTGGCCAAGGACCGGCTGGACCTGGGGAAGGTGGTCGCGGTCGGTCACTCGGCCGGCGGTCATCTGGCCGGCTGGCTCGCGCACCGAACATCGTTGCGTTTCGGCACCGCCGGCTCCGTCAGTCCGATCAGCACCTGGGTACCTGTTCGCGGCGCTGTCAGTCAGGCCGGCGTGCTGGATCTGGTGGCTGCGGCCAAGGACAACCTGGGTAATGGGGCGGTAATCGACCTGATGACCGGCCAGCCCGGTTCGGTACCGCAGCAGTATCACCATGCCTCGCCGATAGCGCACGTCGGTGATGGCGCTCAGATCGTTTGCGTCCACGGTGAACTCGATGACGAAGTCCCGATCAGCCAATCCCAGCGCTATGTCGAGAAAGCCATCCTGGCCGGCGATCCGGCCCGTTTCGTGCCGCTTCCCGGCGTGGGCCACTACGAACTGATCGACCCCCGTCACGAAGCGTGGGCGGTGTCCCGGGACTCTGCCCTGGCGATGTTCTAGGCTCGCAAGTGGCCTGATGAATACCGCCGAATCCTGGTAGGGACCAATGAGCACAAAGATGATTGCCCCGTCCGGAGTGCTGATTCTGCATGGCTGGACCAATCGACGACCAACGGATCACTGGCAGCACCACCTGGCCAACTCGTTACGCGAGCTGAACATCCCGGTGGAGTATCCGCAGCTGGAGGATCCGGACGAGCCGACCGCCACGGTGTGGGATCGGCAGGCTATGGAGGGCCTGTTTGCGCTACCGGCCGGGCATCGAGTCGTGGTTGCGCACAGCGCGGGCGTCTGGACTGCGATCCGCCTGATTCTCGGGGCGCACCGGACCCACAATGCTTTGCCGGTAGATCGGCTGCTCATTGTCGCTCCGGTCTCGGCCGAGAAACTCGTCAGCATTCCCGAGCTCGCCGCCTTCCATCCCGAAGTTGACGATCGCGAGATTCGAAAGGCGTTGGGCAACCTACCTCGAGTTGAACTGGTGGTCTCGGACAATGATGACTACTTCCCGGCCGGCGCAGCCGACTGGGGGAACAAGATTGGCGTGCGGACCCACGAACTGAGCGACCAGGGGCACATATCGCCGAGCGATGGATACGGTGCCTGGCCGTCGGTGTTGGACTGGGTGCTCGGACGCAGCGATAAAATACTGCCCAATCAGTAGCCCGTTGCCGCCGAGGTGAGGTCGGCAGGCTAACTTTGCCAACCATGAGTGACTGCATCTTTTGTTCCCTTGCCGACGGCACCATCGCGACCGAACTCCTGCATGACGACGGCCTGGTGGTCGCCTTCCGGGACATGGCCCCCAAAGCTTCGGTGCATCTGCTGGTTATCCCCAAGCAGCACTACGTCAATGTCAGCGAGGTGGCGGCGGCAGACCCCGGCCTGGTAGGCCAGTTGGTCTCGGTGGCGCACGAGCTGGCTGCCGCCGAAGGAGTTCAGGACGGCTATCGGCTGATCTTCAATACCGGAGCCAAAGGCGGCCAGACCGTATTTCACGCTCACCTGCACTTGCTTGCCGGCGCCGCAATGCCCGGCTTCTGACCACCAACCACCCCTGCGCGCCGGTCCCTTCGACCCCCCTGGGACCTCACGAAACTAAATCACGGTGACCCGATGTGGTCCCTCCCGGTAGGCTGGAGCCCTACCGAGTCGGGGCCCACTTCACATCAGTCCCGAACACACATTCGAGACCACAGAAGGCAGGCAATACCCCAGGTGCCGGACAGTAATTCGGCCGCGGCAGCGGCCCGCAGCAATTCTGCCCCCGTCGACCAGCGTGCGGGGCACCACGGTTCGTCCCATTTGTCGGCAGCGCAGCTGTCGGCGGCGCAGGCCCACAAGGGGCTTCCGACCGAGGCCGTCATCGTTGTCGCCGAAGAACGCGACATGTTGGGCCTGCTCGGGTTCCGGGATGCGTTGCTGCGTCAGCTGGAAGAAGCGCTCGACGCCGATATCCACGTCCGCGGCAATCGCATCACCCTGCGGGGCGAGGCCGAAGAGGTGGCCTTCGCCGAAAAAGTGATTCGTGAACTACTCAACCTGCAGTCCGCCGGTTCCCGAGTCACCCCGGACGCGATTCGCCGGTCCATCGGCATGCTGACCGATGGTGCCGACTCGCCGGCCGAAGTGCTGGGGCTCAACATCGTGTCCCGTCGCGGCCGGACGATTCGACCCAAGACGGTCAATCAGAAGCGCTATGTCGATGCCATCGATCAGAACACCATTACCTTCGGTATCGGTCCGGCCGGAACCGGTAAGACTTACCTGGCGATGGCCAAGGCCGTGCAGGCGCTGCAGACCAAACAGGCCAGCCGGATCATTCTGACCAGACCGGCGGTGGAAGCCGGTGAACGGCTGGGCTATCTCCCCGGAACCTTGAACGAGAAGATCGACCCCTATCTACGTCCGCTCTACGACGCGCTGCACGACATGATGGACCCGGAGTCGATTCCTCGGCTCACCCAGGCCGGCACCATCGAGGTGGCGCCGCTGGCCTATATGCGGGGCCGAACCCTCAACGACGCTTTCATCATCCTGGACGAGGCGCAGAACACCACCCCGGAACAGATGAAGATGTTTCTGACCCGACTCGGATTCGGTTCCAAGGTCGTGGTCACCGGCGACGTCACCCAGATCGATCTTCCGGGTGGCCAGAAGTCAGGCCTGCAGGTGGTGCGAGATATTCTGGCCGGCGTGAAGGACGTGCACTTTTCCATCCTCAACTCCACCGATGTGGTCCGACATTCACTGGTCGGCAAGATCGTGGATGCCTACGAGCGCTACGACATCAGTCAAGAGGTCGACCACCCGTTGGTACAGGACCGGCAACCGGGCCGGCCGCCGCATTTCACTCAGAGTCTGCCGGGCACGCAGGTGGCCGGTCGGCGGGCGGCCGAGCGTCGTGCACGGGCGGCCCAGGCAGCGCAACTGGCCGAGCAACGCGGCGAAGCGGGCACCGACTCGTGAGCATAGAAGTGGCCAATGAGTCCGGTATTGGAGTCGATGAAACGGCGCTGGTGTCGATCGCCAAATATGCATTGGGTGAACTGGGCATAAATTCCCTTGCCGAGCTGTCCGTGTTGTTGATGGATACCGAGGCGATGACCGAGTTACACATCAAATGGATGGACGAGCCAGGTCCGACCGATGTGATGAGCTTCCCGATGGACGAACTCGACACCGCTCGTCGCCCTGATGACAGTGGACCGAGACCGGCGCTGCTCGGCGATGTTGTGCTCTGCCCGGAGGTGGCCAGGGAACAGGCGGTCGCCGCCGGTCACAGCCTGGATGATGAACTGCATCTGCTCACCGTCCACGGAATCTTGCACCTACTTGGCTATGACCACGTCGAGTCCGCTGCGGAACGTGAGATGTTCCGACTGCAAAATGATCTGCTCGACTCCTGGCGTGAAGTCAGAGCCACCGGCGTGGCCAAGGCCCGATTGGCTGCCGTTGACTCCGCGGTGCTCCAGACGGTGGGCCTGCGGGTTGCCGGTAATTCGGCCTCGGCGGAACCACCGGAATCACCAGACACCGCAGAATCAACAGACAGCGCTGAATCAACAGATCCGGCAGGTGAGAAAACCCAGTGGTAACCCCGATGGACGCCACCGACATCATTGTGTTGATCGTGGCTGCCGCGCTGGTTCCCATTGGTGGTCTTTGCGCCGCCGGTGATGCCGCAATCACGATGGCCTCTTCGGCCCGCGTCGAGGAGTTACAGCGGGAGGGGCGCCGCGGCGCCGCCTCGTTCCTGATCGTGATCGAGGATCGACCTCGCTATACCAACCTGCTGCTGCTGCTCCGGGTTACCGCCGAATTGACAGCAACAGTGCTGGTGTCCTCTGTGGCCATGAGTGTGTTCGGCTTCAACCCGCTGGTCGGACTGCTGGTCGTGATCATCATGGTTGTCATGTCTTATGTGGTGATCGGTGTGCTACCAAGGACTTTGGGCCGCCAGCATCCTTACACCGTCGGACTGGCCGCGGCCGGACTGGTGCAGGCGTTGGCAAAATTCCTGTCACCGGTGGCGAACCTGCTCATCCTGCTCGGTAACGCGATCACCCCTGGGCGCGGTTTTCGAGAGGGGCCATTCTCCTCGGAAATCGAGCTTCGAGAGCTGGTCGATATGGCCGGCGATCGCGGGGTGGTGGAGGAAACCGAACGCGAGATGCTGCAGTCGGTCTTCGCTCTCGGCGACACGATCGTGCGCGAGGTGATGGTGCCCCGCACCGAGGTCGTCTGGATCGAGGAATCAAAGACGGTCCGGCAGGCACTTCACCTGTGTGACCTGTCCGGGCTGTCCCGGATCCCGGTCATCGGCGAGAACGTCGACGACGTTCTCGGTGTTGTGTATCTCAAAGACATGGTCAAACGAGCCCTCTACCTTTCCGAGGGGGAGAACGGACCGGTCCTGACCGAGTTGATGCGACCGGCCCAGTTCGTCCCTGAATCCAAGAATGTCGACGCACTGCTCCGCGAGATGCAGCGTGACCATTCCCATTTCGCCGTCGTCATCGACGAATACGGCGGAGCCGCCGGCATCGTCACCATCGAAGACATACTCGAAGAAATCGTCGGTGAGATCACCGATGAATACGATGCCGATACCCCCGATCCCATCGAACACCTCGATGACAACCTGGTCCGTGTCTCGGCCAAGCTGCCGGTCGAGGATCTCGGCGAAATCTTCGATGTCGAATTGCCGAGCGAGGACGTGGAGACCGTTGGCGGCTTGTTCGCCCAACTTCTGGGCCGAGTGCCGCTGGCCGGCGCCGAAGCAACAGTCGAAGGTCTGCTGCTCGTCGGCGAACCCGGTTTCGATCGCCGGAACCGGCCGCGCGTGCAGAGTGTGCTGGTGCGCCGGATGACCGAGGAAGAGTTGGCGCCGGCCGAGCCGACCGAGAGCGAACCGGAGCAAAG
>JBBSUU010000160.1:0-7095 GCA_038234115.1 Mycobacteriales bacterium | reverse complement strand
TGTGCTCAGCGCAAGTCGGTGCAGGTTTGAAACGCAATGTGTGACAAATATGACTTAATGTCGAACACCGCGACCACGCCGCTCTTGGTCGTATTCCAGCTCGAACGAGGTGCGCCTGTGCTTCACATCTGTCCGCTTGCCGCTATCCCCCGCGGCGAGGGTCTCCGGATCGACACCATCGAGCCGCCGATCGCGGTATTCCACACCGACGACGGCGATGTCTTTGCCATCGACGACACCTGCACACATCAGGACGCTTCGTTGGCCGATGGGTGGCTGGAAGGGTGCGAAGTCGAGTGCCCCCTGCACGCCAGCAAATTTGATCTGCGGACCGGCAAAGTGGATGCCCCGCCGGCAAAACGACCGGTTCGCGTGCATCAAGTCACTGTCACAGACAATGAAATCTACGTCGAACTCTCCACCCTGCCGGCCCCGGAAGTGCACTGATGCCGCATCTGGGGACCGGCATCCTGGACTCGGTCGTGATTGTCGGAGCCTCCCTGGCCGGTCACGCCACGGCAAAAGCGCTTCGCCATCAAGGATTCGATGGCCGAATCAGCATCGTCGGCGCGGAGACCGAACGCCCCTATGATCGGCCGCCGCTGTCGAAAGAGTTCCTCGCCGGCACCGCCACCGAGGGCGACCTGGCGCTGGAAACTGAGGACGAAACACTTGACGCTGATTGGATTCTCGGCGCTGAGGCCATTGCACTGGACCCTGGAACCGGCACCGTCTCCCTTGCCGATGGCCGCTTCATCCGCGGCTCTGCGATTGTCATCGCCACGGGTTCTCGAGCTCGCCGGCTGACCACCCCATTACGTGGCGTGCACACGCTGCGCACCCTGGAAGACGCCCGGCGGTTGCGCGAGGAAATGCTATCGGGCGGCCGACTGGTCGTCATCGGAGCCGGCTTCATCGGCGCCGAGGTGGCCTCCACCGCGCACGCTCTTGGCATGCACGTCACCGTCCTGGAGGCGGCGCCCACTCCCCTTTTCCGTCAGCTCGGGGAAATACTGGGGCAGTCGGTCGCCGTGTTGCACCAGGCCCACGGGGTTAAATTATTCGTCGGCGTTCCAGTCATCGGCCTCGTGGGCATCGACCGGGTCGAGGGGGTGGAACTGGCCGACGGGCAGGTCATCCCGGCGGACGTGGTGGTTGCCGGTATCGGCGCCGATGCCGCGGTGGAATGGCTGAATGGGTCCGAGTTGGTCATCAACAATGGCGTGGTCTGCGATTCCCGTGGTGCGACCTCGATTCCGGGTATTTATGCAGTGGGCGACTGCTCGGCCTGGTTCGATCCCGCAATCGGGCAGGTCCATCGCGTGGAGCACTGGACCGATTCCAGAGACCGACCTGCCATCGCGGTGCGCTCGCTGTTGAACGGCGACATCAACCCGGAACCGACACCGTTGCGAGCGCCGTACTTCTGGTCGGATCAATACGGCGTGAAGATCCAGTTTGCCGGCCACCGTCTGGAGTCCGACGAATTCGTCGTAGAAGACGGTGCACTGGGTTCGGAGAGCCTGCTTGCTCTGTGGCGCCGGAGCGGCAATGTTGTTGCCGTTCTGGGGCTGAATCAACCGAGAGCATTTACCAAGTATCGCAAGGCGTTACAGACCACCCGCTAGTCCCACCGCCGGATTTTTATGAGTTGAAGTTTGCCGTACAGATTCCCCGTACCGACGCCGCAACCACCAGGAGTGCCCGATGACCGCCACCGTTGACCGCCCAGAAGTTGCCGAACTCCCGGAGTCCTTGATCCCGACCCTGCCGGGCTACACCTACACCGACCCGGCCTACTTCGCCCGTGAGCAGGAAAAGATCTTTGAGGCCATGTGGTTCTGCGCTGCTCGCGCTTCCGACATGCCCAATGCGGGCTCTTTTCGCACGGTTCAGGTCGGCTCGGAATCGGTGTTGTTGACCCGCAGCCGGAAAGGGCATATCAATGCCTTCTTCAACATCTGCCGGCACCGCGGCGCGACGCTGTGCACCGAGGAGACCGGCGAGGTAAAGCGGGCCTTTCAGTGCCCTTATCATGCCTGGACCTACGACCTGGACGGTAAGCTGATCGCGGCTCCCAATCTGACGAAGATGCCGGATGTGGATCGCTACGAATACGGCCTGCGCAAGATCGCCGTCCGCGAATGGCTTGGCTACGTCTGGGTCTGCCTGGCACCGGAACCTCCATCGTTCGAGGAAACCGTGCTGCAGGAAGTGATCGACCGCCTCGGTGAGGTGGAAAACCTGGATCACTACGAGGTGGCTTCACTCGCGGTCGGGCGTCGGATCGTCTACGACGTCAAGGCGAACTGGAAACTCATCATCGAGAACTTCATGGAGTGCTATCACTGCGCCACCATTCATCCGGAGTTGACCGAGGTGCTGCCGGAGTTTGCCGATGGCTACGCGGCGCAATTCTTCGTCAACCATGGCGCGGACTTCGGCGACGACGTCAAAGGTTTCACCATCGACGGGTCCGAGGGTCTTGATGTGCTGCCTGGGATCGACCCGGACCAGGACCGCAAGTACTACGCGATCACGGTCAAGCCACAGGTGTTCATCAACATGGTGCCGGACCACATCATCTTCCACCGGATGTATCCAATGGCCGCCGACCGAACCATCGTCGAATGCGATTGGCTCTATCTGCCAAGTGTTGTCGAGTCCGGCAAGGACCTGACCAAGTCCGTTGAACTCTTCGACCGGGTGAACCGGCAGGATTTTGACGCCTGCGAGCGTTGCCAGCCGGCGATGTCATCCCGGATGTACAAGAACGGCGGCGTTCTGGTGCCCAACGAGCACCACATCGGCGCGTTCCATGAGTGGGTCACCGAGACCCTGGCCTGACTACTTTGAAAGCAACGGATGTGGTTACCTGGGGTCGCGTTGTCCGGCCGGCCGGCCGATCAACTCTGGGCCGGACCGCCGAGGTAACCCATCCGTTCGCTGATCCGAACGGCAGCGTCGATCAAGGTGGGTGCCAACTCAACCAGCGCTTCGGGCGTGAGTCGGTAGGCCGGACCCGACACCGAAACTGCACCGATCACAGTCCCACCGAAACTGCGCACATTGGCAGCGATCGCATTGAGGCCGGTTTCGTACTCGCCGATGGTGAGGGCAAACCCGTTCCGCGCGGCAGCATCCACCTGTTGCAACAGAACCCCGGGGTCCAGGATCGTCGCCGCCGTGAAGCGTTCGAGGGACACGCCGTAACCATCTGGGCCGGTGCCAACAACATCCAGTCCCAACAGATCCACTCTGGCCGGATACTCCATACTGGTGAGCAGCACCTTGCCCGAGGACGTGGCGTGGAGCGGCGTCGGACGACCGACCCAGTTGTTCACCGTGATTGCCGATTGCCCGTGGACCTGGTGCACGTTGACCACGTGCCGGCCCTGCAGAATAGCGATATTAACTGTCTCACCGGCTTTTTCAGCCAGTTCAGCGCAGACCGGCGCGGCCTGTTTCGTCAAATCGAGTTGCCCGGGAATCGAACCGGCCAGCCGCAGCAGTCCGTAGCCCAATCGGTATCGTCCGCGATCCCCGGCCTGTTCCACCAAACCCCGCGTCTCCAGGGCTCCGAGCAACCGCGAGGCCGTGGACTTGTGAACCCCCAAAGCCAAAGCTATCTCGCCGACGCCGGCCTCCCGATCTCGAGCAAGTATTTCCAGGGTGGTGATAGCGCGGTCCACTGATTGGACCCCGCCGGTAGTGCTGTCGTTGCTCATGACGCAACGATAGGGGATACAACAGGTCGAATACCTCAGCAGGTCAGCTCGGAAGGAAACCGTGTTCAAGAAAGCCGCGTTCAAGAAAGCTGCAACCGACTATGACTACGTGATTGTCGGCGGCGGCAGCGCCGGAAGTGTGATCGCCAACCGATTATCGGCCAATCCGGACAAGACCGTGCTGGTCCTGGAGGCCGGCCGGAGTGACTACCCCTGGGATCTGTTCATCCAGATGCCCGCCGCACTCACTTTTCCCAGCGGAAACCCGCTCTACGACTGGCGTTACGAGTCCGAGCCGGAGCCGAAGATGCACGGCCGGCGCATCTTGCATGCCCGCGGCAAGGTCCTTGGTGGGTCGTCGTCGATCAACGGGATGATTTTTCAGCGTGGCAATCCACTGGACTTCGAACGCTGGGGCGCTGACGCCGGCATGGAAAATTGGGACTGGGCGCATTGCCTGCCCTACTTCCGTCGAATGGAAAACTGCTTGGCCGCCAATGCCGATGATCAGCTGCGTGGCAAATCCGGACCGCTGATCCTGGAACGAGGCCCAGCAACCAACCCGCTGTTCGGAGGTTTCTTCGCCGCTGCCCAGGAGGCCGGTTACCCGCTGACCGATGACGTCAACGGTTTCCGGCAGGAGGGGTTCGCTGCGTTTGATCGAAATGTGTTCAAAGGACAGCGCCTTTCAGCTTCCCGGGCCTACCTCCGGCCGGTGATGAAGCGCAAAAACCTCACCGTCCTGACTCGCGCGCTGGCCAATAGGGTGCTGTTCGAGGGCACTACGGCCACCGGGGTGGAGTACCACCGCAACGGCCGAAATCACACGGTCCGGGCCGGCGAGGTCATTCTCTGTGGTGGCGCCATGAACTCCCCGCAACTGCTGCAGCTCTCCGGGGTGGGTAATGCCGCGGACCTGGCCAAATTGGGGATCCAATCTGTGGTCGACCTGCCCGGTGTCGGAGCGAACCTGCAGGATCACCTCGAGGTCTACATTCAGCACGCCTGCAAACTGCCGGTCTCCATGCAGCCGAACCTGGCCCTGTGGCGCTACCCGTTCATCGGTTTGCGCTGGCTACTGCAGCGCAAAGGCCCGGCGTCGACGAACCACTTCGAAGGCGGCGGATTCGTCCGCTCCAACGATGATGTGGAATACCCCAACCTGATGTTTCACTTCTTACCGATCGCGGTGCGCTACGACGGCACCGTTACCGAGGAGGTCAAGGCGACCGGGCATGGCTACCAGGTTCACGTCGGACCGATGTATTCCGATACGCGCGGCTCGCTGAAGATCAAATCGACCGACCCTCGGGAACACCCAGCGCTCGTTTTCAACTATCTGTCCACCGAACAGGACAAGCGGGAATGGATCGAATGCGTTCGGGTGGCCCGCAACATCCTCAATCAGCCTGGGATGGATCCCTTCAACGCCGGCGAAACCTCACCAGGACCAAGCGTTCAGACAGAGGAGGAAATCCTGGACTGGGTCGCGCGGGACGCCGAGACGGCGCTGCACCCGTCCTGCACCGCAAAAATGGGTCCGGCTTCCGATCCGATGGCTGTCACCGATCCATCAACGATGAAAGTCCATGGCACCACAGGACTTCGAGTGGTTGATGCCTCCGTGATGCCCTACGTGCCGAACGGAAATATCTATGCGCCGGTGATGATGCTGGCGGAGAAAGCCGCTGATCTGATCCTGGGTGTTGAACCGCTCGCGCCGTCCAAGGCACCGTTCTACCGTCACCAGAAAGCCTGAAACGATCTCGACTTCGCTCGATCGACGACTATGCCGGTCGAGCGAAGTCGAGACCCGGGGTTGCCGGTACAGCGAGTCGGGACCCTGCTCGTCGCAGAAGCGCAAATCGGACCCCGTCTCAGCGGAAAACGACCGTTCGCCCGTCGTTGGGGAAAACCCTTCGCTCGCAATGCCATTTGACCGCCCTGGAGAGCACCTGGGTTTCGACATCGCGGCCGGCAGCCACCATCTCCTCCGGGTCGAAGTAGTGATCCACCCGCACCACATCCTGCTCGATGATCGGACCCTCATCAAGGTCGTCATTGATGTAGTGCGCAGTCGCACCAATAAGTTTCACACCGCGTTCGTGCGCCTGGTGGTAGGGCTTCGCACCCTTGAAGGACGGCAGGAACGAATGATGGATGTTGATCGCCCGGCCGGATAGCGCGCGGCTGGCCGAGGCCGAAAGCACCTGCATATAGCGCGCCAGCACGACCAGGTCGACCTGCTCAGCGTCGATCAACTTCAGCAGCGCTGCTTCGGACTCCGGTTTGGTGTCGGCGGTCACCGGAATGTGATGGTACGCAATGTCGTAGGACGCGGCCAATGCCTCGTAATCGCGGTGATTGGACACGATGCCGGCAATATCGATGTTCAACGTCCCGACGCGCGCGCGAAACAGCAGGTCGTTCAGACAGTGACCGAATTTTGAGACCATGATCAATGTCCTGGTGGGCGTGGTGACGTCCACCAACTCGAACTCCATCGCATGGGCAAGCGATACCTGGACAAATCCCGCTCGGAGCTCCGCCAGTGTGACGGCGGTACCCATGGAGTCGAAATGCACTCGCATGAAGAACTTTCCGGTCAGCCGGTCGTCAAATTGTTGACTGGCCATGATATTCGCTCCGTACTTCACCAGATAGCCGGTAACTGCATGCACCAGCCCCGGACCATCCTGACAGGTGAGGGTCAGGATGTACTCGCGGCCTGCGGCGGGGCGGGGAGACATAGGTCCTCCTGGGTTCGGCGAAACAGCTTGCGGCGGCACTGCGGTTGCATATTACGAAACGTGGACCGTTATTCGCAACGCTCTCCTTAGGATTCACTGCAAAGACCGTCCGGTCAAGAGCGTTATGCTGCGCAGATGTCAACAGGGGCGGGGATTCCGCGCGCCGACCCGGGATCGGGTGCCGCTGGTTCCGGTGCAGATGGTGCATCGGTCCAGTCAGTCGACCGCGCACTGACCGTTCTACAGCTGTTGGCATCCGATGGTGAGCTCGGTGTCACGGAAATAGCCGGGGTACTGAAAGTTCACAAGTCGACCGCCTTCCGCCTGGTGTCCACCCTGGAGGCCCATGGCCTGGTCGAGCAGGTGACGCATAACAGCCGCTACCGGCTCGGTGTCGGCATTCTTCGCTTGGCCGGCGCCACCCGAGGCCGACTTGATGTGGTGCGGGAGAGCCGCCACCACACACCCGGGCTGGCCGATGCCGTGGGCGAGACGGTGAATTTGGTGATCTTGGCCGGAGCCGAGACCCTATATCTGGACCAGGTCGCCGGACCCTCAGCACTGGCGATCCACAACTGGGTAGGCCGCCGTAACCCGCTCCATGCCACCGCCAACGG
>JBBSUU010000159.1:0-7097 GCA_038234115.1 Mycobacteriales bacterium | reverse complement strand
CGCAGGTGACTTCAAGTAGGGATGTCAAGCCGGGGCCTCAAGCCGGGCATCAATCCGGCCGGGGATTGGATCTTTCACTTTTGGGCACAGAATCCCACGGACACCGCCTCCCAGGCCCGCGGAGACGGCAGCGGAATGTCGAGTGTGCCGGGGTCGTCGCCGCTTGGTTAGGGTTAGCGCCCGGGAATGATTCAAATCCGGTGCGGAGCCTGTGAAGGTCGCCCACAACTGGACCGAAGCAGGGAGACGAGCAATACAGATGCGGAACACCTCAGACGCACCGATGGAGAACTGGCCCGGAGCGGCTTACCCGCTCGGTGCGACGTTCGACGGAACCGGTACCAACTTCGCGTTGTTCAGCGAGGTCGCGGAGAAGGTCGAACTCTGCCTCTTCGATGAACAGGGCAACGAAAGCCGGACCTTGCTGTACGAGATGGACGGGTATGTCTGGCATGCCTACCTACCGCAGATTCAGCCGGGGCAGCGCTATGGATACCGGGTTTACGGACCCTACGACCCGGCGGCCGGCCATCGCTGCAATCCGAACAAGCTCCTGCTGGATCCGTATGCAAAGGCGGTGACCGGCGAAATCGACTGGGATCCGGCTCTTTTCTCCTACAACATGGGTGCGCCTGATTCTTTTAACGAGGCCGATTCAGCCCCGCACATGTTCCTCGGGGTGGTGATCAACCCCTTCTTCGACTGGGCCGGCGATCGCGCCCCCCGTACTTCCTACGCGCAAAGCGTCATCTACGAAGCTCATGTCAAGGGCCTGACGAACCTGCACCCCGATGTGCCGGAATCCCAACGGGGCAGCTACGCCGGCATCTCCCACCCCGCGGTGGTCGGACATCTGAAAAAGCTGGGTGTCACCGCCCTGGAACTGATGCCGGTCCACCAGTTCGTCCAGGACAACACCCTTATCGACAAGGGGTTGTCCAACTACTGGGGATACAACAGCATTGGTTTTTTTGCACCACACAACTCATATGCCTCCAGCGGTGATCTGGGCCAGCAGGTGCAGGAATTCAAGGGAATGGTCCGCTCGCTGCACGCAGCGGGGATCGAGGTCATTCTCGATGTGGTCTACAACCACACGGCCGAAGGCAATCACCTCGGACCGACGCTGTCCTTCCGCGGAATTGACAATGCCGCCTACTACCGGCTTGTGGACGAGTCACCGCAGTACTACATGGACTACACCGGCACCGGCAACTCGTTGAACGTCCGCCAGCCGCACTCACTGCAACTGTTGATGGACTCCTTACGTTATTGGGTCAATGAGATGCATGTTGATGGATTCCGCTTTGATCTTGCAGCCACGTTGGCCCGGGAATTCTACGAAGTTGACCGGCTCAGCACGTTTTTCGAACTCTGCCAGCAAGATCCGGTGGTATCTCAGGTCAAGCTCATCGCCGAGCCCTGGGATGTCGGCCCCGGCGGCTACCAGGTGGGTAACTTTCCGCCACTGTGGACCGAATGGAACGGTAAATACCGGGATACCGTTCGCGACCTCTGGCGCGGCGAGCCCGCGGCGATGAATGAGTTCGCCTCCCGTATCACCGGCTCGGCCGATCTGTATGAAAATTCGGGTCGCCGGCCGGTGGCTTCGATCAACTTCGTGACCGCCCACGACGGCTTCACCCTGGCCGACCTGGTGTCCTACAACGACAAGCACAATGAGGCCAACGGCGAGAACAGTCAGGATGGCGAGTCCCACAATCGTTCCTGGAATTGTGGCACCGAAGGTCCGACAGATGATCCGGAGATCAACAGCCTGCGTCGACGGCAGCAACGGAATTTCATCGCCACAATGCTGCTCTCGCAGGGTGTTCCGATGCTACTGGGTGGTGATGAAATGGGACGAACGCAACGGGGCAACAACAATGCCTACTGCCAGGATTCCGAACTCACCTGGATTCATTGGGATGAAGCAGATGAGGATCTGGTCGAATTCACGGCCGCTGTATCCCTGCTGAGAAAAAATCATCCGACTTTCCGTCGGCGTCGTTTCTTCAAGGGCGTGCCGGTGTTGCGGGGGAAGGGTGAGCCGTTGCCGGACATTGCCTGGCTGACCCCTTCCGGTACCGAGATGACGCCCGACGACTGGGAATCTGGCTTCGGACGGTCCATTGGAGCCTTTCTGAATGGCCACGGTATTCATGGCCGTGACGAACGCGGCCAGCACGTTGTCGACGACAACTTCCTGCTGTTCTTCAATGCTCACGACGACACCATCGACTTCACCGTCCCGGGAGCTGATTTCAGTGCTGCCTGGCAGGTGGTGGTGGACACTGCCGGGGCGCTGACGGAGGCCGACCAGTTCGAGAGCGGCGCCGCGATTCCGGTGCCTGCAAAGGCCTTGATGGTTCTGCAGGCGATTGCGCCGCCAACCCCGAAGGAACCAATCGGCGAGGTGGGCAGCGCAGGTGAAATCCCCGCTCCCAAGCCGGCACCGCCGCGCCCGGCAACAAAGCGTGTTGACGGGCGCGGTGCCGATGTCGCTCCCGTCGGTGCCGCCCTTGATGTTGATCCCAAGAAGGCCGGGAAGTCTTCAGAGCCGGAGTCAAAAGTATGATTTCACATCCTATTTCGACCTATCGCCTACAGGTCTCACCCACGGTGCCGCTGGACAGGGCGACCGCTCAACTGGACTATTTGGCCAATCTCGGTGCCGATTGGGTCTACCTCTCCCCCATTTTGACCTCCGAAGTGGGCTCCGATCATGGTTATGACGTCACCGATCACTCCTCGGTTGACCCGCAACGGGGCGGACCGGAAGCGTTGCAGCACCTCAGCGACGGCGCCCACCAACGCGGTATGGGCGTGCTGATCGACATCGTTCCCAACCACATCGGGGTTGCCACCCCGGCGCAGGCGCTCTGGTGGTGGGATCTGCTCCGCGACGGCCGCGCCTCCCGCTACGCCGAAGCTTTCGACATCGACTGGGAGTTCGGCGGCGGCCGCGTCCGGGTGCCGATCTTGGGTGATGGCCCGGATGAGCTGGCCGAGCTGACGGTCAGCGACGGAGAACTCCGGTACTACGATCACCGATTGCCGCTGGCGGAAGGCACCGAACACGGTACGCCGCAGGAGATCCACGACCGTCAACACTATGAACTGGTCAATTGGCGTAGAGCCGACGCCGAGTTGAACTACCGTCGCTTTTTTGCAGTCAGCACGTTGGCCGCCATCCGGGTGGAAGTGCCGGCCGTCTTCTCCGAGTCGCATGCTGAGATCCTTCGCTGGCTCAGTTCAGGGTTGGCTGATGGATTGCGGGTGGACCATCCTGATGGATTGTTGGACCCGGCTCAGTACCTGGATGAACTGGCAGCCGCAACCGGCGGTGCCTACGTCCTGGTGGAGAAGATTCTCGAAGGCGACGAACCGCTGCCGGCTGACTGGAAGTGCGCCGGCACCACCGGTTATGACGCTTTGGCAGCCATTGACCGGGTTTTGGTCGACCCGGCCGGGGAGTCGACGCTCACCACGCTGGATGCCCAGTTGCGCGGCGCTGGGATCGATTGGCACGACCTGATCCATCACACCAAGCGGGGAATCTGTGATGGCATTCTGCGGTCGGAGGTCCTGCGACTGACCAGATTGGCCCTCGCCGAGAATCAGGGCATTGCAGCTGCTGATGACGCCATTGCCGAGATGCTGACCTGTTTCCCGGTCTACCGGTCCTACCTGGCCACCATTCCGGCCGGTGATCAGGCTCGCGAGGTGGTGGATAACGCCCGCGACGGGGCCGTGCTGCAGGAAGCACTGGACACCGCACTCTCCCGGCGTCCCGATTTGGCCGCTTCATTGGAACAACTGGCGCATCTGCTCCGGCAGCCGGAGCTGGAGATTTCCCGCCGATTCCAGCAGACCTCGGGGATGGTAATGGCCAAAGGTGTTGAGGACACCGCCTTTTATCAGTTCACCAGACTCACATCGCTGAACGAGGTGGGAGCTGACCCGAGCGAGTTCAGCGTCTCGGTGGCGCAGTTTCATCATCTGCAGGAGGTACGACTCAACACCTGGCCACATTCGATGATCACCACCTCGACCCACGACACGAAACGGAGCGAGGATGTGCGGGCCCGGCTCGCGGTACTTGCCGAGTTGCCCGATCGCTGGGTCGAGGCCGTGCATTCCTGGCAGCGCAGTTTGGCTGCGTTCGACCAGCTTCAGGCAGACGGCCCACTGGTCAATATGCTCTGGCAGGCAACCGTCGGCGCGTGGCCGATCAGCAGGGACAGACTGCACGCCTATGGCGAGAAGGCAGCTCGGGAAGCCGGTAACTCGACCAACTGGTGGCATCCCAATGCCGAGTTGGAAACGCAGCTCCATTCCATGATCGATGAGATCTACGACGACTTGGTCGTCCGCAGGTCGTTCGAAGACGTGGTGCACGAGATTGTGCGTCCCGGCTGGTCGAACTCGTTGTCCGCCAAGCTGATTGCCCTGACCATTCCTGGGATGCCGGATGTGTATCAGGGCACCGAACTTTGGGACTATTCACTGGTGGATCCGGATAACCGGCGACCGGTTGATTACAGTGAGCGGCGCCGGCTGCTGAGCAAACTCGATGACGACTTCCTCCCGGATATCGATGAGACCGGTGCGGCGAAACTTCTGGTCACGTCGCGCGCCCTGCGGCTCCGCAGGGACTCACCGGACCTCTTCACCGGCTATCAACCCCTGTCGGCCGAGGGGGACGCGGCAGATCACCTGATCGCTTTCGACCGCGGCGGCGCCATCACGGTGGCCACCAGGCTGCCGGTGGGGTTGGCCGGTCGTGGTGGCTGGGGAAATACCACGCTGCCGGTGAGCAAATTGGGCTACACCAACGTGCTCACCCAAGAATTTGTCGACACCAGTCGAACCGGGTCGATCGCCCTGGCGTCCCTGCTGTCGCGCTACCCCGTCGCCTTGTTGGTGCCTGCCGAAGGATCGAATGAAAATGCCGCATAGTACGACTCTTTTCGACCCGATCCGTGGAATCCATCGGTTCGAGGTGTGGGCACCGAAGGCCGACCGTCTACGGTTGGCGCTCGGCCCCGACGATGTCGATGGCATCACCATGACTGCCATCGACGGTGGCTGGTGGTTCGTCGAGATAGCCGACAGTGCGGTCGATCTGGACTATGGGTTCTTGATCGACGATGCGGCCCACGCTCGGCCCGATCCACGATCCCGCCGGCAACCAGCCGGCGTTCACGGGCTTTCCCGCACCTACGATCCGGCCGCATTCGAATGGACCGACCAGGCGTGGTCCGGTCGGCAGCTGGGCGGTGGCCTGATCTATGAATTGCACATCGGCACCTTCACCCCGGAGGGAACGCTGGAGGCGGCCATCGAACGCCTTCCGCATCTGGTGGAACTCGGGGTGTCCTTCGTCGAACTCCTGCCGGTGAACGGATTCAATGGCACGCACAACTGGGGATATGACGGGGTCGCCTGGTTCACCGTTCACGAGGGATACGGCGGACCGGAGAGCTACCAACGATTTGTCGATGCCTGCCATGCCCTCGGGCTCGCAGTCATTCAGGATGTGGTGTACAACCACCTCGGACCCAGCGGTAACTACCTTCCCGAATTCGGTCCGTACATGCATGAGGGACATGCGAATACCTGGGGTAGCTCGATGAACCTCGATGGTGCGGATTCCGAACCGGTGCGCCGGCACATCATTGACAACGCCTTGATGTGGCTGGATGACTATCACGTTGACGGTCTTCGATTGGATGCCGTGCACGCACTCGTGGATCACCGGGCCACCCACCTTCTCGAGCAACTGTCCATCGAGGTGGATGCCCTCTCGGTGCACCTTCGTCGCCCGCTCACCCTGATTGCCGAATCAGATCTGAACGATTCCCGAATGATCACCCCGAGAATCGGCGGTGGGGTCGGTATCACCGGACAATGGAGCGACGACTTCCATCATGTGGCCCATGTCGCTCTTACCGGCGAAACAGTCGGCTACTACGGTGATTTCGGCTCGATGGCGTCGATTGCCAAGGTGTTGACCGAGGGTTTTTATCACGACGGCACCTGGTCGAGTTTCCGTGGGCGGGTTCACGGCCGCCCGGTGGATACCGGTCGACTCGAGACCTGGCGTTTTGTGGTGTACGCGCAGGACCATGATCAGATCGGTAACCGCGCCTGCGGCGATCGGCTGAGTGCGACCTTGAACCACCAGGAATTGGGATTGGCCGCTGTACTGGTGTTGACATCGCCCTTCACGCCGATGCTCTTCATGGGAGAGGAATGGGGGGCCAAGACACCCTGGCAGTTTTTCACTTCACATCCGGAGCCGGATCTGGCGGCGGCGACCGCCAAGGGTCGCCTCGCAGAATTCGCAAAGATGGGTTGGGATGAGTCGGTCGTGCCCAACCCTCAGGACGAGTCGACTTTCCGCAACTCCAAATTGGATTGGGCCGAACCCGAGAAATTGGGACACGCAGACCTGCTGGGTCTGTACCAGCAGTTGGCCAAGTTGAGACAAGATCGGCCGGAACTGACCGACCCAAGATTCAACACCACCAACGTCCGGTATGACGAAGCAGCCCGCTGGTTGATTCTCGACCGCAGCGGGCTGTTGGTCTTCATGAATTTCGGGGATTCGACGGCTGAATTGGTACCCGGCACTGCACGAGAGGTGCTGCTGGCCACCGGCGATTGGGATCTGGCTGACGGCGTCTATTCAGTCCCGGCCAAGTCGGCGCTCATTCTGGCTCCGTGAGCGGCAGATCGAAATCTGGTGTCGTACCGCTATCCGAGCAAGCCGCGTAGGTAGGCCACGTCGACCCCGACCAACGACTCGGTAAACACCCGTCGATCCCCTGCCGGCACCTCAATTTCACAAGGCACCACCAAGGTGACGAGACCGGCTGCCACCGCTGAGGCGGTCCCGGTGGGGGAATCCTCGATGGCCACAGCGTTGTGCGGACCGACGCCAAGTTGTTCCAGCGCCCGTCGGTAGGGCTCCGGGTCCGGTTTGCTGCAGGTGACGTCATCGCCGGTGACAAGCACATCGAAGTTGCTGCGTCCCAACGTTTCCAGGGCGATATCAACCAGCGAGCGTTGGGTGGCGGTCACCAAGGCTG
>JBBSUU010000158.1:0-7105 GCA_038234115.1 Mycobacteriales bacterium | reverse complement strand
ATCGGCGCCATCATCGTGCTGCTGCTGTGGACCCGATTCGGATCCAAAACCCGCGCCTGACCTATACCGCATTTTCGGACCGGGATCGGAAATGCTGCAGGGCAGGGGAACCACCAAGGCACCATTGCCGTCACGGGAGCAGGTCAGTATTTTGACCTGCATCACCACGCAGCAACCACGGCACCATCGAGTACGAGGAAGGTCCACGTGATCTCGGAAAACGACGCAGCGATGTTCCTGGCCCAGGGAGAGGTTCTTGGCTCAGATGACCGCAGCATCGGCAGAGTCGCTCAGCTCTATCTGGACCACGAAACCGAAGCGCTGACCTGGGTCACGGTAAAAACAAGTTTGTTCGGAAACAACGAATCGTTTATACCTTTGGATCAGGCCACTTTCATCAGCAACATCATCACCGTCCCCTACAACAGAGGGTTCGTTGATCGCGCGCCCAAGCATGAGCCCGGATGCAATCTCACTGTCCAGGACGAGGACGAGTTGTATCTCTACTACCGGCTGCAACGCCACACCTCGCCGGCCGATAACCCCACCACCGGCGCCGCAGATAGCGCCGTGGAACTCACCTCCACGGGGGTCGGGACAAGCCGCACGCGCCTGCGCAAGTATGTTGTCCCCGAGCCGCAACCAGTTGAATCGCCGGTCAGCCATGAGGGAACCGAGCTGGTCAGCAAACTTGAGTGAAGCAAAGAAGAATGCTCGGTGACGCACTGATTCTCGACTTTGGTTATGACCGTCGAGAACCGCAACAAATAATTTGGCGGCGGATACGTCACCACAAATTCACAGATGTAGGGAGACCTGATGGGTATCGGATTGGGTGTTTTTCTGATTGTTGTGGGAGCGATCCTCGCCTTCGGGGTCAAGGCTTCGCTTTCAGATTTTGATCTCACCACGATCGGATACATCCTGATGGGTGGCGGAGTGCTGGTGATCTTGTTGAGCCTGCTGGTACTGATGCCTCGAACGCGAAGAGCTCGCAGCACCGCAGTTACTACCGACTCTCAGGGACACCAGGCAGTCACCGAGCGGGACGACCGAATTTCCGGAATCTGAGTTCGACGGAAAAGGTTCATGGACGGAGTCGAGGAGATTGTGATCCCCGGACAGCAGACTGAAGGTGCGGGCAGCTTATATCCCGCGGCTGGCACCAACCTCGGTGGCCGGTACCTGCTCGAGGAAGTCCTGGGTACCGGCGCCAGTGGAAGAGTGTTCCGAGCCCAAGACTTGATGTTGAACCGCAATGTGGCGGTCAAGGTGTTTTCCAACGCATCGGTCGATGCGTTGGCATCAGCCCGTCAGCGCATCGAAATGACGGTGTTAGCGGGTTTGGATCATCCGAATCTGGTGACCATTTTTGATGCGCATATTGACGGTTGGGACGCCGATCCTGACCCCCTGACAAAAACAGTTGGCGCCCATGCCATCCCAGACAGTGCCAGCTATTTCGTGATGGAGTACGTCGAAGGCCAAACGTTGGCACATTTAATGGCAGGTAATGGATCTTCGCTACCGGGATTGAGCCGGCTCGGAGCCGAAATTGCCGCTGGCTTGGCCGCAGTTCATCAGCGGGGGCTGGTGCATCGAGATATCAAACCGGCCAATATTTTGATTACCTCAGAGGGCCGGGCCAAGCTGAGTGACTTCGGCGTTGCTCTGTTGATCGACCAGGACTCCTTGACCAATTCAGGTGAGATTGTCGGTACAGCAGCATATTTGAGTCCGGAACAGGCGCGCGGTCTGAAGGTGGGCCCACCATCGGATGTGTATTCGTTGGGTTTGGTGCTGCTGGAGGCGCTCACCGGGGAACGGGAATTTACTGGCACGGTTATCGAGGCAGCGGTCGCCAGGCTGCTCCGGGACCCTTTCATCCCGACCGACCTGCCAGCGCCGTGGTCAGAAATTCTGAAAGCAATGACCGCCGCAGAACCCGACATGCGGCCTACCGCCGTACAGGTGCAGGCGATGTTGGCCGGCAAGAAAACACCGGAGTCCGGGTTGGTCACTGATGTGGCCTTCAACACTGCAATGGAACTTGAGGCTACTCGGACTCTCGCAGGTTTTACCCCGCTTACCGATCGCCCTCCAGCTCGAAAGAATATCAATCCCACGTGGTTGATCGTGGCCGGTGTGTTGGCGATCGCGGCGATCACGGCGGCGCTCGTCTTGGGGATGAACTCCGGCACCGACCTTACTACGAAAGTTCCTGATAATGAGCAGGTTCCGGTCTCATCAACCCCAAACCCCTCGACCGTCGATGTGACCGACGGCCAGGTTGCCCCCTCCAGGAATACCGGGCCGGCAACGACCGGGCCGGGAGTCGCTGATCCAATCGAAACGCAACCACCTGCACCGGAATCTGCAACGGTTTCACCTCAAGAAACCGCAGAGGTGGTCAGCGCCGTCTCCGCGGACCCGGTGACCGCAATTGCGCCGATCCCGATCGCACCACCCACATCTGTCTCAACGGATTCGACTACTCCGACGAACGGGAACAACGGCAACGGAAATGGGAACGGCAATGGGAATTCCGGAGGCAACGGCAATGGGAACGGCAACGGTAATGGAAATGGAAATGGAAACAAGTAGGTGTGAAATGGTGTGCGGCCACGAAATCCCAGATGCCTCTCTCCGCGAACCGACAAAGAGATGCTGATTTCATCGGGGACATTGTCGCGGTGCGGTCCTGTTCACGATCGTGAGTCGCAGCGATGACCCAAGGTGACGAGGAGTCGGCCGAGGATTGGTACAAACGCGCCGTCGATGAGTTTCGTGAAAGCCAGGCAGAATTGACTGAACACACAATTCGTCTGGGGTTGGATCGACCGATCGCGATCGGATACTTGCACCAAATCGTCGATGATCGGTTCGAGGCGGCCCTCGATCGATTTGACGACGCGGCGCTGAAAATGTTCCAAGCAGCCAGGGCGGCTTCGGCAAATCGCTAGCTACCGCACTGGGTATCGAAATGTACCGAGCGGCCGACGGACCGGGCTTGATGCCCGGCTTGACGGCGTGACTACCAGAATGACCGCCAAAATCCGGGGTCACCGCCGGTTCCTGTTCGAGTTCGCTGTGTTGTCCTGATCGATGACAAGACCATATATCCACAGCGCCAAGTACACGGCACCGCCGATAATCAGGCAAAGTCGTGAGAAACGCGATGTGCGCGAGGCCATGACTCCGAAGAGGCCGAAAAGCAGATGTACAGCATTGTGCAGCGCGGAGACCATAAAGATTCCCACCGGCATCGCCATCGACTCGTGGCCGGCCGATCGGCCGGCGGCAGGTTCTAGCTGAGGTGCAGGAGACCTTTCAGGACCTCAACGGGGCGCTGTTGTTCGCCCTGCTGGCTGGCAAGAATTATCAGCCCGGCGGTGGCGGCTGGGGTGACCCACTGGGCGATACGGAGCTGCTGCTGGGCCGCTGCCACAGCCTTGGGGGTGTTTTTGGCGGGGATGACACCGCCGTCAGCTGGGACCGCTCCGGCGTCGGCGACTATTTTGCCCTGGACACCGCTGTAGATGGTGCTGCCGACGGCGACAAGGGTGAGAGCGCTTTTGACGACAGTATTGGCGGCGACACCCTTTTGGCCCACCACCCGGTCGCGGTTGGCCAGGATCAGACCGATACCGCCGCCGGCGTGGATTCCGATGGCGAGGCCATTGACCGGTGCCCACCGCGCCCACCCGGCGGACGCCACAACGGTGCGGTCGGTTTTGTCCTTGACAACATTGGCCGCACCGTTGAGTCCGATCGCTCCCATCAGGGAGCCGCCGAACCACGCGGCCAGACCCAGGTCGTGCATGCTGCGGATCAGCGTATTGCGGTTGCTCACGGTGTTCTCCAAAACAGTTGCGACCCGGGTTGTTTGGGTCAGGTGTGGAATGTGTAGCAGGGATGTAACACATGGGGCTTACCCGTATTTGGATGTCTCAATCAGCCAACCAGGCAGCTATCTGTCCTGCATGAGGCGACCCGATGCACGTGAGGGGAGCGATTGCAGTCAACGCACAGCGTTTCGGTCAGGGGCCGACGTTTTGGCTCCAGCAGCATCCCGTGGGGGTGGGGCGGTCTGGAGGTGCTCAGCTTTTGTCGAGGGTTTCCAGGTGGTTGATGAGCAGGTTGAGGGAGGAAGTAAACACCTCGAGTGATCGGTCTTCTGACAGTAGCGGCTTGAGTTCTTGCAGGAGGGGATAGCCGTCCAGGTCGCTGGTTTTTGGTGGGGTGGGATCGGGGTCCTCCACGGGCCCGATGTCTGCGCCTTCAGCGGAGACTTCGAGCAGTAGGTGGCCCAGGAGGAAGCTGGAGAAGGCTCGGTAGGCAGCGACGGCGGCGCGGTCGGAGAATCCGCTGTCGCGCAAATTTTGTAGAAATGATTCCATCCAGCGCAGGCTGCGCAGTGGTGGTCTGACCCATGGTGCAGCCGGTGGTCGGGTGGCGATCAGAGGGAACAGTTGTGGGTGGGCCAGGGCGATTCTTCGGATGCCGTGCGCGAGGCGTTTGAGGTAGTCGGCCCAGTCCGGGGAGGAGAGTAGGACGTCCGGGTCTCCAGACAGTTCGTCTATTACCACCTCGACGATGCCATCGAGCAGGGCTTCCCGGCCTGGGACGTAGCGGTAGAGGGCCATTCCTTCCACTCCGAGGTAACTGCCGAGTTTGCGCATTGTCAGGGCGCGCAGGCCGTCCTGGTCGATAAGCGAGATCGCGCCGCCCAGGATGGTGCGCCGGTCCAGGTTCCCCGGGCGGGTACCCGCACCTGGTTGCGTAGACGGGAGAACGCCAGCGGCATCACCCCGGCCACGGGGGCTGTCGGGGTCAACCTTGGCTTTCACGCTGCGCTCATTTCCCTTGGTTCGGCCGATGGCACGGTGGATAGCGTCATTGTGCCTGATGACCGTTCAAATCTCCCCACCAGACCGTCAATTTATGAAGTAGACGTTTACAACGTATCCGAGCGGGGCAAGCTCTCTGTCACTGCCTAACATTTCGCCAGTAGCCCACGTCGCCACACCTCGCACGCTGCCGGCATGACAGTGAGTGAGCAGCGGTCATGCGCAGTAGATTCTTCAAAAAACTTTGCCGTTTATCTTGTAAACCGGCAACTATTGTGGTGTTGTTTACAACGTAAACGCAGCCACTCGGAGCTGCAACCATATTTTCTACTCATTTAAGGAAGTTTGCTGTGAAAGAGTCTTTACTGGCCGGCCTGACGGCGGTCATTACATTCCTACCGAAATTGTTGGCATTTCTGGCGATCCTGATTATTGGTTTGTTGATCGCGAAGGCGATCAGCAAGGCAATTTCCAAGTTGCTCACCCGGGTGGGATTCGACCGCGCTGTGGAGCGGGGCGGGATCAAAAAGATGCTGGAGAGCAGCAGGTTCGATGCCTCCGACATCATCGCCAAGATCCTGTATTACGCGTTGGTGCTTTTTGTTCTGCAGTTGGCCTTCGGCGTGTTCGGCCCGAACCCGATCAGTGACCTGCTGACCAGGATCATCTCCTTCCTGCCGGCCCTGGTGGTCGCCATCATCATCATCATCATCGCCGCCGCCATCGCTGCTGGGGTGAAAACCCTGATCCAGGGCACCCTCGGCGGCCTTTCCTACGGCAAAACCTTGGCGAACCTGGCATCTATTTTCATTTTGTTCCTGGGTGTCGTCGCTGCGTTGAACCAGATCGGCGTGGCCACCACCGTTACCACTCCGGTGCTGATCACCATCCTGGCAATTATCGGCGGCATCGCCATCGTCGGTGTCGGAGGCGGGTTGATCAAGCCCATGCAGGCCCGCTGGGAGGGCTATCTGACCAAGGTCGAGGAAGAGGCCCCAAAAATTAAGCAGCATGCCGCCAATGCCCCCTCGGCGAAGCAGCAAGCGAAGACAGCTGCCAACCAGGCCAAGCAGGCCGCCAACAGCAATGACCGGCGTCCTGGCGCATCCCCCATCCGTTAACACGAGTATCTCGCATTTTCTGGTGCACCGTCCGGTCCGCCAGACCCCTGCAGTCCACCGAGAGAAAGTTGTCGTCAAGATGACCAACGCACAAAGCCCGCAGGCCTACATGGACAAGACCGCCGTGGACGCTCAAGGCGACAAGATCGGCTCCGTCGGCCAGGTTTATGTCAACGACCAGACCGGCCAGCCGGACTGGATAACCGTCAACACGGGGCTTTTCGGCACCAAGGAGCATTTTGCCCCGCTGCACGGCTCCAACCTTGAGGGCGACAACCTGGTGCTGCCCTTCGACAAGGACGTGGTGAAGAACTCGCCCGACGTATCTGACTCGGCTCATCTGGACCCGGCTGAGCAGCAGGCTCTCTACTCCTACTACCAGCAGTACGTAGGTAACCAGGGCGGGCATCAGAACAACTCCGACACCGCATACGACGCCGACCGGGCCAACGCCGAGGGTGGCTACGCCGGCGGTGATGCCAACTCCGAGGGCTCCCTGACCCGCTCGGAGGAGCAGCTGCACGTCGGAACCGAGAAGGTAGCTGCCGGTCGCGCTGGAATTCGCAAGTTCGTCGTTACCGAGCAACAAACGGTGAATGTTCCGGTATCCCATGATGAGGTCCACGTGGTGCGCGAACCCCTGCAGCCGGGCGACAACGTCGATGGCGCCACCATCGGTGATGACTCCGTCGAAGTCACCCTGATGGAAGATCAAGTTCACGTCGACAAGCAGGTCGTCGGGGTGGAAAAGATCAGCCTAGAAACCGAAACCGTCACCGAGGACCAGGAAGTCACCGAGGCGGTCCGTAAGGAACAGGTCGAGGTAACCGGCGATGACACGACCACCCTGGGCGAGCAAGACCGTCCACGACGATAACCCCTCGCTCCACATCATCGATGCCAGTCCTGAAACCCACTGTAGTTTAGGAACTCTCATCCCTACGGGTAGAGTGCAGATAGGAAGTCATCTGCGCTCTACCCGTAGAAAACTTTTTATCCACAACCGTTTCCTTCACGCAGGGACCCGGCAGCTGGCCAGCCCCCTTGTCCTACGGAGTTGTGATGAGCACACCGATCAACCCGCCGCACCGAGACGAGCAGAACATCGGTGCGGGCGATCAGCACCCGGACCCT
>JBBSUU010000157.1:0-7116 GCA_038234115.1 Mycobacteriales bacterium | reverse complement strand
TCCCGGTGCCGAGCAGACCGGCCACGATCACACTCAGAATTGCTGTTGGCAGAAGATAGCTTCATAGGCATTTTTGGGCCTTGTTCGCGCGCGATATCGGCCCTGACAACAACTGGTAATGAGCTTCCGTAGTCACAAATCCCGCTCGAGGACCACCCCCGACGCCACCACTTGGCCGGCAGCCCAGAGCGCTGAGGTAGGTTTTCCATCCAAAGGAGGTCAGGTCATGACAAAGGTGCGGATCGACATCAATTGCGACATGGGCGAGGGCTTCGGTACCTGGATGTTCGGGGACGACATCGACGCCCAGATGATGCCGATGGTCAGTTCCATCAATGTCGCCGCGGGTTTCCATGCCGGCGATCCGAACACGATGAAACGCACGGTGGCGCTGGCAAAGGAGCATGGTGTCGGCATCGGGGTGCACCCCGGTTTCCGGGATCTGGTCGGTTTCGGGCGGCGGCACATCACCGCCGGCGCCGAGGAGTTGGTCAACGATGTGCTGTATCAGCTGGGCGCGTTGCGCGAGTTCCTGCGCTACCACCAGGTGGATCTGCAGCACTTCAAGCTGCACGGGGCCCTTTACATGCACGCCGCCAAGGACGAGGAATTCGCCTCCGCTCTGATTGCCGCCCTTCAGATCGTCGACCCGGAGCTGCCGGTGTTGGTGATGGGCGGGTCAGTGCTGGACGGGGTGGCCAAGGACAGCGGGCAGCCCGTCGTGCGCGAGTTTTATGCCGATCGGCACTACGGCGAAAACGGGCAGATTGTGTTCACCCGCAATGTCGGCGCCCTGGACGCCGAAACGGTGGCGGCCAAGGTTTTGCAGGCCTGCCACGAGGGTACGGTCCGGACGGTGGAGGGCAGTACGGTGCCGATCGAGTTCGAATCGGTGTGCATCCACAGCGACACCCGCGGTGCCTACGAACTGATGCGGCGTACCCGCGAAGGGCTGGACGCCGCCGATATTGCAGTGCAGTCCTTCGCCACCTGAACAGATCTCCGAACTCCCCCCGCTCACCGTCATTTTTCAGAGGAGTTATCCATGAGCACGCACGAGGTCACCTCCCCCCTGCCCGGTACCTATTACAGCCGCGAGTCACCCACCAGCGACCCGTTCGTCCAGGTCGGCAGCAAGGTCGCCGCGGGCGACACCGTCGCACTGGTCGAGGTAATGAAGATGTTCACCCCCGTGACCGCCGATGTCGCCGGCACGGTGACCGAGATCCGTTTGGAGAACGAGGATCCCGTTGACGTCGGCGACGTCATCGTGACGATCGAGGAAGACTGATGCCGAAGATCACCCGCCTGCTGATCGCCAATCGGGGCGAGATCGCGGTGCGCATCGTCCGTGCCGCGAAGGAAATGGGCATCATTGCCATCGCGGTGTACAGCGACGCCGATGAGTCATCACTGGCCGTTCAACTGGCCGACGAGGCAATCCACATCGGCGGCGCCCATGCCCGCAAGAGCTACCTCAACGCCGAGGCGATACTCGCGGCCGCGAAGGAGTCCAACGCCGACGCCATCCATCCGGGATACGGGTTCCTTTCGGAGAACGCGGGTTTCGCCCGCGCGGTCGTCGATGCCGGTTTGATCTGGGTCGGCCCGGACGCCGACACTATTGATCGAATGGGCCACAAGGCGCAGGCCATCTCAACGGCCAAGGCCGCCGGGGTCCCCGTGGTTCCGGGCAGTGAGGGCCTGGTCGCCTCCGCCGACGAGGCGCTGGCGGCAGCAGCATCAATCGGCTATCCGATGCTGATCAAGGCCGCCGCCGGTGGTGGTGGTCGGGGAATCCGGATCGCTACCAATGATGAGGAGCTCGCAACCGGAATCGCGGCCGCCCAGCAGGAGGCCGAGGCCGCCTTCGGTGACGGCGGGGTGTACCTGGAGAGATTTATCGCCAAGGCACGGCACATCGAGGTGCAGGTTCTGGGCGATGGCACCGACTCCGTGCACTTCTACGAACGTGACTGCTCGCTGCAGCGCCGGCGGCAAAAGATCTGGGAGGAGGCGCCGGCCGTCATCCTGGACGAACAGACCCGCGAGCGGTTGTGTTCCTCGGCGGTCGAGCTGTCACGGTCGGTGGGCTACCGGGGCGCCGGAACCATCGAGTTCCTCTACGACCAAGAGACCGGCGAATACTTTTTCATCGAGATGAACACCCGGATCCAGGTCGAGCATCCGATCACCGAAGAGATCTGCGGTGTCGACCTGATCCAGGCCATGATCAGCGTGGCGCAAGGTGACCCGTTGCCGATGCAGCAACGCGACATCTCCCGACGCGGCCACGCCATCGAGGTAAGGGTGAACGCCGAGGATCCGGCCCGAAACTTCCTGCCGTCACCCGGAATCATCGACGGGCTGCGGTGGCCATCCGGACCGGGGGTGCGCATCGACTCGATGGCCTACGACGGATACACCATCCCGCCGTATTACGATTCGATGATCGGAAAACTCATCGTCTGGGCGCCCGACCGGGAGAGCGCACTGGCCCGGCTGCGTCGCGCCCTGGGGGAAACCGAACTGGGTGGTCCCAAGACGACGCTGCCGTTCTTCGCCACCCTGCTGGAACAGGATGACGTGGTGGGGAACGACTTTCACACAACGTGGGTTGAGAAGTTTCTGGAGAAGAAGGATTCATGACTCGCTACACACTGGGCGGTGACGAGCACCTGTTCGTCGAGTTATCCGAAAGCATGTCCCTGGAAGCCTTTTACAAGGGCACCATGATCACCAGGGCGCTGGCGGAGCGAAAGATTGCCGGGGTAACCGAGATCTGCCCGGCCAACGCCTCCTACCAGGTCGCCTTTGACCCGGATGTGCTGGCAGTGGCCGACCTGCAGGCGGTCCTCGAGGAAATCGAGGACGGCCTGGATATCGGCCACGGCATGATAACAACCAGGATCCTGGAGATCCCGGTTTTTTACAATGATCCCTGGACAAACGAGACGCAGCAACGGTTCCGGGACCGGCACCAGGACCCCACCGCCACCGATCTGGAGTACGCGGCCAGGGTGAACGGCTATCCGGACATCGACGCGTTCATCAAGGCGCATTCGGACACCCCGTGGTTCGTGTCCATGGTCGGCTTCGTCGCCGGCCTGCCGTTCATGTACCAGATGGTCGAACGCGATAAGCAGATCCAGGTACCCAAGTACCTCAAACCCCGGACCGACACCCCAAAGCTCACCGTCGGCTACGGCGGCTGCTTCAGCTGCATCTACTCGGTTCGCGGCGCCGGGGGATACCAGATGTTCGGTGTCACACCGGTACCCATCTACGACCCGGACCAGAAGCTCAACTACCTCGCCGATTTCATGGTCCTGTTCCGACCCGGCGACATCGTGAAATTCCGACCGGTGGACCGCGAAGAGTACGACCAGATCGTTGCCGAGGTCGACCGGGGCGAATATCAACTTCGATCCGCGCCGGTGGAATTCTCCCTCCGCGAGTTCGAAGCCGATCCTGCGGGTTACCCCGCCTCGATGTTGGAGGTCCTCCATGCCCGTTGACGTGATCAAGCCTGGCCTGGCCACCTCCGTGCAGGACGGCGGCCGATCCGGCTACTACCACCTTGGCATCCCGCCGTCGGGGGCGATGGACCAGATCTCCTACCGCGCCGGGAACCTGCTGCTGGGCAACGAGGAGACTGCGGCTTCCCTGGAGTGCGCGCTGATGGGCCCGGAACTCCATTTCACCGATTCGACCCTGGTCTGCGTGACCGGAGCCGAGATGGGCCCGAAGATCGACGGCGAGGCCCAACCACTCAACACGGTGCTCCAGATCAACGCGGGGCAGACGCTGACATTCGGGTTCGCCAAGAAGGGTGCCCGCGGGTACTTGGCGGTGGCCGGCGGTTTCGACGTACCGAAGAAGTTGGGGAGCCGCTCCACCTACGCCCTCGGCGGTCTGGGCGGCTACCAGGGACGGACGTTGAAGGCCGGTGATTCGCTGGCGATCGGCGCCGCTCCCACCGGCGCTGCATCGGTCGGCGCCGCGTTACCGGAGGACCTCCTGGTACCGCTGGTCAAAGAGTATGAATTGCGGATGATTCCCGGCCTGTACGACTATCGGGTGCAGGAAGAGTCGATGACCAGGTTCATGTCCGAGAGTTGGTTGGTGGCATCGGAAGCCGATCGCATCGGCTACCGGCTCAAGGGCGGCACCCCGTTGGACTTCGTGCCGCGGGAACCGCCGTTCGGCGCTGGCGATGACCCGTCCAACATCGTCGATGCCTGCTACCCCATCGGTTCCATCCAGGTCCCGTCGGGTCAGCAGCCCATCATTTTGCACCGGGACGCGGTCTCCGGCGGCGGGTACATGATGGTCGGGACGGTGATCAGCGCCGATATGGATCTGATCGGCCAGATGCAGCCGAACACCAAGGTCAAGTTCGTAGCAGTCACCCTCGAACAGGCGCTGACCGCGCGGGCGGACCGGGCGCGACACCTGGACCGAATTCGGGCAGCGACCAAAATCTAGAAACCCGCTGCCGGCGAGGCATAGCAGCAAGCGACCACGACAAGAAGCCACTGACACTAGGACGACCATGACAGCAGGACGACCGTGACCGATTCGCAAGCAGGGGTTCTCGTCCGTGCCCTGCGCGAGGACGAGTTCGACGCCTGGGCAACGATGTTCAGGAACTACCGCGACTTTTATCGCCTGGTTCCGGACGAAACCGTGGTTGAACGTGTCTGGTCCTGGATCCACGACCCGCAGCATGAAACCAGGGCGTTGGTCGCCGAGTCAGCGCCGGGACCGCTGGTCGGATTCGCGCACTTTCGACGCTTCGCCAGACCCTCTACGGGCACGATCGGGATCTATCTCGATGATCTGTTGACCGAAGAGGGTCACCGCGGGGAGGGGATTGGTCGGTCCTTGATCGACGCCGTGTGCGAGATCGGTCGACAGGAGGGGCGCAGCATCCTTCGGTGGATCACCGCCGCCGATAATGCGCCCGCGCAACTTCTTTATGACGCCCTGGCGATCAGGACGACGTGGGTTACCTACGACAAACCCTGCGGCTGAGTTGACGCTAAAGGGATGTGGGGCGCTCTCCCGGATTTACTGATTCGCCCGTTTTGGACTAGGAGATCATTCTCAGTTGGACAGAACGGCAGGTGTCCGGGTGATGGCCGACTGGGACCATCGAAGGTATGGCCCCCACTGCTGAAGTTTCCACCGATTCGCGTGCCACTGACAGTTCCGGAACGGGCAACGGCGAAACGATGCCGGCCACGGTTGAATCGATCACCGCCGAATCGGTCACCGCTCAATCGGCCGGTGCCGGACTGACCACGGCAGCGGGTTCCACCAGCATCGACACCGACGCCATTGAATCGGACCTGATGGGCGTCGATGGACTGCTGACTGCCGAAGAGATCGGCTGGCGCGACAAGGTCCGCTCCTTCGTGCAGGACCGGATTATGCCGACCGCCGAGGAGGACTTCGAGAACAAGCACTTTCGCATCGAACTGGTTCGCGAGATGGGCGAGCTCGGAATGCTCGGGATGCACATCGAGGGCTACGGCTGCGCCGGGGCCGGTGCGGTCAGCTACGGCCTGGCGTGCATGGAGCTCGAAGCCGGCGACACGGCGTGGCGGACTCTCATCTCCGTGCAGGGATCCCTTGCGATGGCGGCTATCTCGATGTTCGGGTCGGAGGAGCACAAGACGCGCTGGCTACCGGAAATGGCCGCCGGCCGCGCCATCGGGTGCTTCGGTCTGACCGAGCCGCACGGCGGCAGCGACCCCGCAGGAATGAAAACTTACGCCCGCCGCGATGGGACCGACTGGGTCCTCACCGGCAGCAAGCGTTGGATCGGGCTGGGCAGTGTGGCCGACGTGGCGGTGATCTGGGCCGCCACCGACGACGGCATCCGCGGTTTCGTGGTGCCGACCGACACCCCAGGCTTCCTGGCCACCGATATCACCAACAAACTCTCGCTGCGGGCGTCGATCCAATGCGATCTGACCTTCGACGAGTGCCGGTTGCCGGCCGAGGCAGTGCTGCCCGAAGTAAAAGGCCTGCGCGGCCCGTTCTCCTGCCTCAACGAGGCGCGTTACGGCATCATCTGGGGCGCGATGGGAGCGGCTCGGAACTGCCTGGAGGTGACAACGCGCCGCGCCAAGACCCGCGAGGTTTTCGGCCGACCGCTGGCCGAATTCCAACTCACCCAGTCCAAGCTTGCCGATATGTCGGTGGAGTACTCCAAGGGGTTGTTGCTGGCGCTGCAGATCGGCCGACTGAAGGATGCGGGCACCCTGATACCGGCGCAGATCAGCGTCGGCAAACTCAACAATGTCCGCGAAGCGATCGAGATCGCCCGCACCTGCCGAACGATACTGGGCGGCGACGGCGTCACCTCCGAGTTCCCGGTGATGCGGCACATGGCGAACCTGGAGTCGGTGCGGACATACGAGGGCACCGACGAGGTGCACACCCTGGTGATCGGTCATGCGCTGACCGGGCATCGCGCCTTCGCCTGAGGCCCAAGGCTTCGCCTGAGGCCCAAGGCTTCGCCGGCGTCTCGGGGGCTGAACCCCGGCTACGCCGGCAGTTTCCCCGGGCGGGCCGGGTGGGTCAGATGTCTTCCCCGGCCGGCCCGTCGAGCCACTCATTGATGGTGTCGGTGTGCTCACCCAGCGTTGGCGGGGAGGTCCGGTACTGCACCGGTGTACGACTCAGGCCGATCGGATTTGCCACCAGGTCTACGGAGCTACCCGCCCGCCCGACGGTGATCGTCGGGTCCAGTTCCAGATCATCGGCCAACGCAAAGGCGGCGGCAAGATCGTTGACCGGCCCGCACGGCACACCCAGGGCGGTCAGCGTTTCAAACCAGTGGGACGCCGTTCGTTCTCGGAGCTGTTGACCCAACAGGGATCTCAATTCGCCGGCGTGGCTGACCCGGTCGGTGTTGGTGCGAAAACGCCCATCGTCGGCCAGGTCGGGTAGCCCGAGTCCGGTGCAGAGGGAGGCGAATTGTCGGTCGGTACCGACGGCGATCACCAGGGGGCGATCTGCGGTCTCGTAGAGCTCGTAGGGGGAGATGGAGGGATGCCGGTTACCGAGGGTCTGGGGAATGGCGCCGGCGGCGGTGTAGCCGGC
>JBBSUU010000156.1:0-7123 GCA_038234115.1 Mycobacteriales bacterium | reverse complement strand
GCTAGTTCGACGCCCGGGACGAAGCGCTCCACCAGCACGACGGTGCCATACGCGAAGGCTCCCACCAAAGCTTCCGGCAACTGCTCGGCGCTGTGCACCACGCCGGCCCCGAGAGCCGAGCCGCCCTGGTGTGGTTTGACGATCAGTGGCAGTCCCAGCGAATTGATGACGGACTCAATCATCCCGGCGGCCCCTAGATCCCGGAAAGTGTCATGAGACAGGGTTATCCAGGACGGGGTCGAATATCCTGCGGTGTCCAGCAGGGTCTTGGCAGATGCCTTGTCCCAGGCCAGCCGGCAGTTGCGGGCAGCCGTACCGAGGTAGGGAATCCCAGCCATGCCGAGAACACTTTGAATGGCGCCATTTTCGCCCCGACCACCGTGTAGCGCAATCACCGCGGCATCAGGCTTGTTTTCACGCAACCACGTCAGCAGGTTGGCATCGACATCTCGGATGGTGATCTCATGACCCTGGTGCCGCAGCGCATCGGCTATACGAGACCCGGAACGAAGAGAGACCTCGCGTTCGTGGGTCAAACCCCCGGCCAGCACCACGATATGGCGGTCGGTCACAGTACTCACACTCCGAATCGATTGGTCAAAATCAGAACACGCTGTCGGGCGTCGACCGGTTGTAAGGCAACCTGCTCGACCAACTGGTGGACTACCGGATTCATCTGGTCAGGCTGTGTCCGGGGACGGGGATTGTGGTCCGCTCAAAGACCGCGGCGCGTGTGAACCGAATGTCTTCATCACTTCGAGCTCGCTGTTGATGACACCCGCAAGTCGGTGAACGCCCTCGACGATTCGTTCCGGAGTTGGGAAACAGAAGGACAACCGCATCTGGCGAGAACCGAAACCATCTGCATAGAAAGCACTTCCGGGCACGTAGGCAACTCGGGCGGAAACCGCACGAGGCAACATGGCGGAAGTATCAAAGCCTTGCGGCAGGGTCACCCAAACATAGAAGCCACCGGTTGGTGTGGTCCAACTGGTGCCCTCCGGCATCAGGTTTTCCAACGCGCGCAACATCGCATCCCGGCGTTCGGCGTACATCACCTGGAATGATTTGATCTGACTCTGCCAGTCGTATTTCGCCAGATATTTGGAGATCAGCATCTGATTAAAGACCGGCGGGTTCAATGTGGCAGCTTCGTTGGCCAGCACCAACTTCTCACGCACCGCGTGGGGGGCGAGCACCCATCCGACCCGAAGACCAGGAGCGAAGGTCTTGGAGAAGGAGCCGAGGTAGATCACATTATCGGCATCATCGGCGCGGATGGCACGATGAACAATATTATCGAAACCCAATAAGCCGTAAGGATTGTCCTCGAGAACAGTGATGCCGGCATCGCGACAGATCTGGGCGATCACGGGTCGGCGTTGCGCAGACATGGTGACGCCGGCCGGGTTGTGATAATTCGGAATGGTGTACAGCAGTTTTACCCGGCGACCGGCCAGCCGACACGCCTCGATCGCAGCAACGAGAGCCTCTGGTACCAAGCCATTGTCATCGGTTTCAAGGTGAACAACCGCGGCTTGATAGGACGAAAAAGTACTCAGGGCGCCGACATAGGACGGCGCCTCGGCCAGGATGACGTCGCCGGGATCGATGAAAATTCTCGTGGTCAGGTCAAGAGCCATCTGGGATCCGACGGTGACCACCACGTCGTCCGGATGAGCTTTGATGCCCTCCAGGGCCATCACCTGACAGATCTGCTCGCGGAGTTCGAGAATGCCCTGGCCCGACCCGTACTGGAAAGCGACCAATCCCTCGGCGGTGATCATCTCCGCGGTATCGGCGGCCAACGCCTCCAATGGCAAGGACTGGATGAAGGGCATCCCACCGGCCAGTGAGACCACCTCGGGCCGATTGGCCACGGAGAACAACGCGCGAATGGCCGAGGCCTTCATACTTGAAGTCCGCTGCGAATAACGCTGAAGGTGGGGGTCCAAACTGTTGCCGGTCATGACTGTACCTCGTTGTATTTCTCTCATCTGATACCGGCAGTCTACGGCTGGACTGCACTTTTCCGGGACACTGCGATGCCGTCTGTGGCATATCCGTCAATCCGCCGGTGCCGCACAACGATGACGAGTAGGTAACGTCTTCAATGGAACGTCAACAGTCGGGCGATAGCAACGGCACAGCGATCGGGGTAGAAACAACGTGGCTCGAGCATTGATCCCGCTCGGTCTGGACACGATCTCCGAACTGCCGGCGCCCTGCCGATCGTGCATCCGCTGGGAGGTTGGCCTGCAGCACTCCGGCAAGGTCGCCGGAACCGGTCATGCGGATTTTGAGAAGGAGGTCTGGCTGTCCGGAATGATGCTCACCTGGGGTAGTTGTGGGCAGTTACTCACCGTCGATGACGAAGTGGCCGGTTTCGCGCTTTTTGCCCCACCGTCGGCCCTCCCAACAGTGGCCGCCTTTCCGACCGGTCCGGTGAGTCCAGACGCAGTCCTTCTCATGACGGCCAGGGTTTTGCCGCAGTTTGCCGGTCAGGGCCACGCAAGGTTTCTGATTCAAGGGGTCGCCACTCATCTGACCAGGCGTGGGGTGCGCGCGATCGAGCTTTTCGGTTTCCGCGGTACCGAGGTGCCTGGAGGCGCCGAGGATAACAACATCCCGCCGTGTCTGGTGCCCGCCGAGTTTGCGTTGCGCCTGGGCTTCACCGAGGTTCGACCACATCACCGATACCCGCGATTGCGGATGGAACTTGACGCAGCGTTGGGCTGGAAGGCAGACGTGGAATCCGCGCTGGAACAGCTATTTTCGGTGATCACGATCCCAGCTTTCCCGGTCCGGGCACCGGAGATGGCCGACAGCGGTGGTAGCTGAGCCGAGCAGCTACCAGAGCTAGAGGGCCAGGCGGGTTTGCTCGTGCGCCAGCAAATCCTTGAAAGTGAAAGTTCCGGTATGTGGTTCGTCGCGGCCATCCAGATACAGTCGCTTGACGGCCACCAGAATGCCGTCGGCCAGGGTGTCGCGGAAGTCTTCGCGCAGGAGTTTGGCCCGGTTTGCCGGGTTGGTCAGATAGCCCATTTCGATCCGGACGGCCGGCATCGTGGTCAATCGAAGAATGTCCCACGGGCGATGATGAATTCGGCAGTCCACCATGTGCGTGCGCGCTACGAGTTCGCGCTGAACGAGTTGGGCCAGGGTCTCGCCCAGCGTTGAACTGCCACCGGAGTCGGTGCCGAAATGAAAAGTAGCCAGGCCCTCGCCGAGCGGTGACCCCGAGCCGTCGATATGCAGGCTCAGCACCAGATCGGCGTCCAGCTGATTGGCCATGGCGGCGCGTTCGGTCTGAGTCGGGTTGTCGTGGATACCGCGGGTCAGGAAGGGTTCCATGCCGGTGGCGGCCATTCGGCCCTCCAGCCGGCGGGCAATATCGAATACCAGGTCACACGCACGGACGCCGTCAACCACCCAGCCGATATCGGCCCCGCCAAGACTGGGGTCGATCACAATACGTTTGCCGCGCAGTCCCGGCCCACGCTGGCGAGCTTTTTCTTGTTCCCGAAGGAAGTGTGGGCGGCCGCCGGTTACCATCCGCCCCATCCGCTTCAACTCACGCACGGTGTCCTGCCCAAAGACACCGTCATCGGGCAGGCCGCGGTGGCGCTGGAATTCGCGTACCGAATCATCGGTTTTGGCTCCGAAGACGCCGTCGGTCTGCCCGGTGTTGTATCCGAGTTCGGCCAATCGCTCCTGGAGCGCGAGCACATCGTCCCCGGTCATCGGAGCGGACAGCGCATACGCAAGGGTCCGGTCGCCCAGCGTCCAACGGGCGTCGGTGAGTGATCGCAGGGTCATGGATCCGACCAGGCCATCAACGATGAGGCCACGTGTCTGCTGAAAACTGCGCACGGCGTCATACAGGTCATCGGTGAAAATGGCATCTACATCGTCGGTGACCAGGTCAGGGGAAATGTGGCCGAGTGAGGCGAGTGTGGCGCGAACGGCGGCGACTGATGGACCTCTGTCTCCCCGCTTCAGCAACATCGTCACTCCTCGCTTCAGATTTCGGGCAATCCAGCATCCAATCTGACAACTCAAGTCAGGTGGACGCTGTCGTACGGTCGGTTGAACGGCAGATCAACCAAGTCGGGCGAACGGTCCCAACCATTGTGCAACGTCGGATGCGGCGGCAAAGACCATTTCGGCCACCGAATGCCAAAAACCCCCGGTCCAACGGGCACGAAGACCGCTGAACCCGGGGCTTTCCGGGAATTGCTTACAGGTATTCGGCGAACTCGGCCAACAGCGCGGCCTTCGGCTTCGCGCCGATAACCGACTTGACCGGTTTGCCCTTTTGGAACACCATCATCGTCGGTAGCGACAGAATCTTGTAGTCCTGAGCGATCTGTGGGTT
This sequence comes from Mycobacteriales bacterium, assembly GCA_038234115.1. Taxonomy (GTDB): domain Bacteria; phylum Actinomycetota; class Actinomycetes; order Mycobacteriales; family Nakamurellaceae; genus Nakamurella. Next base: position 2,745 of record JBBSUU010000156.1, on the reverse strand, counting down.
GGCATCGACGTCAACCTTGGCGACGGTGATCTTCTCGCCGTGCGCCTCGGAGATCTCTTCCAAGATCGGGGAAACCATCCGGCACGGTCCGCACCAGGTTGCCCAGAAATCCACAATGACCGGCTTGTCGGACAGCAGGACGTCATCAGCAAAACTGGCGTCTGTTACAACTTTGGTAGCCACGACGGCTCCTTCTCTGGTGAGTTGTTGGTGCGGGATTTGCGGTTACAGCGCCGGCTCGAGAATCTCGGGCTCGGGGTCGGAGACGTGCACTCCGTGGTGGGCAAGATAGTGCTGGGCGTCCAAAGCTGCGGCACAGCCGGAACCGGCCGCGGTAATGGCCTGCCGATAGGTGTGATCCACCAGGTCGCCAGAGGCGAACACGCCGGGCAGGTTGGTCGCGGTGGTGCGGCCCTGCACCAGAACGTATCCTTCGTCATCCAGATCGAGCTGACCGACAAAGATTTCCGATCGGGGATCATGTCCGATGGCGAGGAACAGGCCGGTCACCTCAAGGGTGCTCACCTCACCTGTCACGGTGTCGGTCAGCGTCAGTGACTCGACGGTCTCAGCGCCGTTGACCCCGGTGACGGCCTTATTGGTGGCCCAGCGGATCTTCTCATTTGCCTTGGCGCGGTCGTACATGATCGCGCTGGCGCGGAACTCTTCCCGGCGGTGCACGATGGTCACAGTGCGGGCGAAACGGGCCAGGAAAGTGGCTTCCTCCATGGCGGAGTCGCCGCCGCCGACCACGGCGATGTCCTGGTTGCGGAAGAAGAAACCGTCGCAGGTGGCACAGGCCGAGACGCCGCGACCGATCAGTCGCTGCTCGTCGGCCAGATTCAGATACCGCGCCGCGCTGCCGGTGGCCAACACGACGGACCTGGCCCGGTAGACGGTGCCGTCAACCGATACGGTCTTGAGATCGCCTGTCAGGTCAACTGTCTCGACATCCTGAGCGCGCAGTTCCGCGCCGAAACGCTCGGCTTGCTCGCGCATTTTGGCCATCAGGTCCGGGCCCTGGATACCCTCCGGGAAGCCGGGGAAGTTCTCCACTTCGGTGGTCGTCATCAGGGCTCCACCGAACTGCGAACCCTCGAATACCAAAGGTTTCAGGTCGGCCCGCGCCAGGTAGGTGGCCGCGGTGTAGCCGGCTGGACCGGAGCCGATCACGATGACATCGTGGACGGCATTTTCAAGATCTAACACGAAAACTCTCCTCCAATGAGGCTGCCCGATCCGATCGGGACCTCGAATAGCTCGCTTCATGCGCAACGCCAGGTTACCGAGTTTCATTCCGGCCGCGCGCCGCTACCGGGTGAGACGTTGCGCGGGTCACCGTTGAGCGGTGACGCGGATCAGCAGATCGGCATTTTCTGGTCCACAATCCGGACCGACGACGAGGATTGTCGATCGGATCGGAGTATCTGGATCATCAAACGCCAGGGCATAGCCCTGCTGATCATTGAAGCGGACCATCCGTAGACCTACGAGAAGTTGATCCTCGAGGCCGTTCGCCATCACACAACCGGCATAGATCGCCGGGTCCGCGATCGGGCCCAGCGGCGACTGCGCCATCACGGCCGGCTCGCCGGACTTGGAGAGCACCACATTGCGCCCCGCGATCTGGTCGTAGGAATCGGCAACGTCCTGCGAGTCCAGGATCAGGAGCTCGGTCTCGAAGTTGGCCGCCGGCGGCACCGCGCTGGGAGCCGGTTGGCCGGCGGCGGTCGAGGATGCGGATGAAGCTGCGCTGCCGGTGGACGCGGTCGCGGTCGCTGCAGTCGAACCCGGGTTCCCGGCGGCTGCGGAGCCGGGCGCGGAGTCGCGGGTTGCGGGTCGGGGATCGGAGGCAGCATTCGGGGCGGCCTCGGCCGCAGCGCTGTCTTCCGGTTGCGGAGCGGCCGCAGCCGCTGCAGGCCGGCTCGGCCGCGCCGCCGCGCTATCGGCGCCACCGGACTTGCCGTCACCGCCGAGGCCAACCACCACGACGGTGCCGATGACGGCCGCTGCCGCCACGCCACCCAGTGCGGCCAGCCACGTGGTCCGGCGCTTTCGCCGGATCGATTCCAGATCAACCACATTGGATGGCGTGTTCTTCGAGGTGGGCGAGCCGGTCGAGAGCTCGTCAAAGGGTGCTGCCGGCGGTAATCGATACGATCCGGCAGTTCGGCCGTCGTCCACAGGGATAACAGGTGCGTGCTGTGCGGGCCAGCGAGGTTGCGTGCTTCGGCTTGCGAAACGATTGTTGACCTCAGCGGACAGGGCCTTGTCCAGTCGCGCCGACAACTCTGCAGGCATCGGGGGCGCTTGGACCGAACCTCCGTTCGGGTCCAGGTCGTGAAGGTCATCGGTGAGGCTGGAAAGGGCCGCCCACACTGCCGCGGCCTCCGGGTCCATCAAGATCTGATGGCGCAGGATGGCCGTCATGGCCGGGGGGTAGATACCCGCCTGAATATCGGCCAGCGTGTCCACCGACCAGGGTGGGCCGTCCGGAAGTCCCGGGGAAACAGTCGGCTCGGGCGCATCGCTCATTGCTGTTCACCTCCGATCACGGGTGGTTGCGGGGCCGAGCTGTTGGCGGCGAGGTCGATTGGCCGGGCAGCCGGGAAATACGGGACAGAAGTCCCCGCATCAGCAGGTTCGACGCGTTCGCGTCCGGAAAGGTTCCGGCCAACCGGAAAAACTTTGGTGCCATCGCCAGATGGTTTGCCTCCCTCTCGCAGATATCCCAGCTGACCTGCG
>JBBSUU010000155.1:0-7135 GCA_038234115.1 Mycobacteriales bacterium | reverse complement strand
CGTTCAAAGCTCATCCGCTCGTATCTGGCGAGAAATGTGCTCGCCGAATTGTCCGATGACCGCCGCCAGTTCCTGTTGCGGACCTGCACCCTGGGCGCATTGACCGGCACGCTGTGCGACCAGCTCCTCGGAATCACCGGCAGCGGAAAGATTCTCGACGAACTCGAGCAACAGCAACTGTTCACATCATCTGATGATGATGGGCAGACCTTCCGCTATCACGAGGTTCTGCGCACTCACCTCGAGCTGGCGCTGGTCGAAGAGCACGGTGCGAATGGAGCCCGCGAATGGTTCGCCAAGAGCGCGGTGCTACTGGAATCGGTGGGTGAACTTCGCGCTGCGGTGCGTGCCTATGCCAGGGCGGAGGACTGGGGAGCCGTCGCCCGGCTGATCCAGGCCCAGAGCGCCGCAACGGCCGGCGCCGAGCTGCTCCTGCCGCCCGGTCTGTTGCTGCAGGATCCTTGGCTGGCCCTGGCCGATGCCCGCCGACGATTGCGGTCCGGCGACCTGGCGTCGGCCGTGGAAGCCTTCCATCGTGCGGAAGCGCTGCTTGACGAACCTGAATTTCTCCAACAGTGCAAACAAGAACGACTGGCCGCGCTGGCCTGGTTACCCAGCGGGTTGCCGGGTCCGAGTCGGCGGTCACCCGCCGTCGGCGGAAGCCGGGCCGCGACCGGCCGGCCGTCGGCAGCGCAGATGGCTGCGCACCGCGGCGCGACCCCGGGCACGGCGAGTGCACCCTGGGCAATAATTGTGCGCGAGGCCACCAGATTCGGGCCGGGTCGACTGCCGGCGCTGCCCTTGTCCGGCGACAGCGGCGAGCGGCTGGCGATTGCTGTATCGGCGCTCATCGGGGGTGAATTCCGTTGGGCGGGTCCGGTTTTGGCCGGTGTACTGGCAGATCCGCAGTCCACCGCCGTGCACCGGGCGGTGACCGAACTGGCGCTGCTGGTCAGTGAAGTGGTGAGCGGGAGGGGTACCGATCTCACCGACCGGATCGGTCAACTCGGCTTGGAAGCCGAACTCGCCGGCCTGCCCTGGGTGGCACGGCTGGCTCGAGGGCTTCATGAGACTCTTTTAGTGGCAACAGGAACGGCGCCCTGGCGGATCGGTGCCTGCGCCGATCTGTTGGCACAATGCGATGCCGAACGGGATCTTTGGGGAGCCGCGCTCTTGCAATTGGCGTCGGCGGTGGCTGGCGAATTGGCCGGTGACTTGCATACAGAGACCAAATTCGTCGATGCGGCCGCCCGTTTCGCTGCGTTGGAGGCCCCGGCTCTGGAGCTTTGGGCGGCGGCGCTGCTGTCCCGGCATCAGGTTGCTGTCGGAGGTCATCACGCCCTCGCCTATGCGCAGCAGGTAATGGTGCAGGCAGAGTTCATGCAGCTGCGCGGACCGGCGGCCATTGCGTTGAGTGCGCTGGGCAACGGCGCGGGTTCCTCGCCGCCTCAAGAGCGCGCACGGGGGCTGGCTGCTTCCTGTGGTCTGGGGTTGTGGACCATCGACGAGGTTGACACCGGACAAACACCGGAAGTGGTGTTGGATTCGGATGGGGGTTCGCGCGCGCCGTCACTTCCGATCCCGACGTTGCAGGTCGAGCTTCATCTGTTCGGCGGATTCCGGATGTCGGTCAACGGCTGCCCGGTGGCGGTGGACACTCTTCGCCCCCGAGCGCGGGTGCTGCTTCGGATGCTGGCCCTGCACGTGAACCGAGATGTGCATCGCGAGCAGATCATTGATGCCCTGTGGCCGGGCACCGCCGTCCTCATCGCTACCCGGCGACTGCAGGTGGCGGTGTCCAGTGTCCGGCAGCTACTGGAACAGACCGGGCTTACCGGTGTATTCGGTTTGGTTCGTCGTGGCGAGTCCTATCGGTTGGCCCTACCGGCCGACAGCACCATCGATCTCAGGGTATTCGAAGGTGAAATGCGCCGGGCGCAGGAGGCAGCCACCTACGGCGGTGTCGCGGCCGGTATTGCCGCCCGAGAGTCGGGTCTGGCCCAGTACACCGGTGACTTGTTGCCTGAAGACGGTGCGGCCGAATATGTGGTGGACGAGCGCGAGCGGATTCGAATGGTGGCAGCGGTGACCGCAACAGCGTTGGCCCAGGACTGTCGTGAGCTCGGACTGATCCGACAGGCCCAGTCTGCGGCCAGACGCTCGGTCCAACTCGACCCCTTCCAGGACATCCCTTGGATACTGCTCACCGAGCTCTATGAGTCGAGCGGCGATCTCTCCGCAGCCGAATGTGTGCGCCGGGAGCATGCGAAGGTACTCGCCAGCCTGGAAAGTGATGCTTTCTCGCCCTAGCACTCGAGGAATCACTGCCGGGTGAAGACTTCCACCCGATGCGGAATGTGCGCGGGTTTTACCGATGCCACCACCGCATCCAGCCGACGGAGATCAAAAGCCGCCGGATCCGGCACCGGTAACCGAACGAGGAAGAACGGCCGCGACGTCCCGGGGAGCGGCGAATTGGATCCCACGGCGAAGCTGGATCCACCGGATTCATTGATCACCGGTCTGATTTGGAAGATTGCCTCCACCGCCTGGCTGATCCCTCTTGCGGTCCCCCGCCAACTGAGCAGTTCCATTCCGGCCCGCACGAGCTGTCGCTGCCGTTGCGGCGCTTGTTGCACGTCAAGGGCCAGCCCCAACCAGCCGGCCAGCCAGCCGAGCATGTCGTCGGGGGCTGTTGCCGGATCAAGATAGGCCGGCAGCGAGTCCAGGGTGGCGAAAATCGGTGCGAGCACCGCATCCAGGCCGGCGCAGAGATCCTGGGCAAACAAGTCCTCCTGGAACAGCAGTGGCAGGGTTTGTCCGATGGGATGCGGGGACCGCAGCTCCGGTACCAACCCCCTCATGACCGCACCCGCACCTGGTGTTCGTAGGAGTAGATCAACGCATTGGGAGCCAGCGTCAGCCGCTGCACCGGCGCGGCCCGGCGGCCGGTTGACGCATCGGCCGGAAAAAGTTGAACACTGACCTCCTCGGCCATATCGACGCCCCGAATGCGAGCCAGAATCGCGTCCACCTCGTGAATTTGTACTGCCCGACCAAGCGGCCAACCGGTACCCTCCGGGCCGCCGGTCAGTGGATGGAACAGTCCGTACACCTGCTGCAGCACTTCGTTTCGAACATCCTCCCCGCGGTAGCCGCTCCGTGCGCGCACACTGATCACTGTTGTCAGCCATTGATACTCCGGGCGTTCAACGACAAGTCTGGTCCCGATGAGTCGGCGCTCTTCCAGATAGCCGGTAATCCGGCCGAGTGACTCCGGTAGTGGGTCCAGGTCCTCACGTCGGACCCTACCGACCTCGTCGGTGGTCACCCGAGGAATGAGGAGCACCCGCACCCCGCCTGCCTCATTGGCATCAATGGCCGGCATGCAGTGCACTCGGGCGATTTCCGGAGCAACCTCACGAGTCAGTTCTACGTAGTCCTCTGCGGTCACGGCGCGGCCCCGCGAACGCAGCACCAGTGGCCCCCGCAGCTTGGCATCGGCCAAATTTTCCGCCGCGGCGCCGCCAACTGCCGGATTCCGATTCTCCACCCGGGCCACGTACGGCACACTTGTTTTCAGCACCCGGACCTGTCCGCGGGCCACGTTACCGCCGGTTCCGCCGCCACTGCGATACACCGACAGGATCAGCCGGCCGCCCTTGGGTGGCACCGCCCCGTAATAGCGCAACCAGCCGTCGGCTTGGCGCACGGCCGGACCGAACTGCACTTCACCGGTGAACGCGTCGATGTGGAATACCCGGTCCTGTGGCCCGGATTCGGCAAAGTGCTGTACCGCAGACCATTCGCTGAGTTCACCCTCGTGTGAGATTGCCAGCGAGCCTGGCTCTTCCCAGGGCACCACCGGTCGTCGTTGCAGGAGGAAACGCTGCGCCGGTGTTCCATCCGAGACCCCGATCTCCTCGTTCCGGATCACCTCGGCGTGCACCATCCGGGCCGTGCCACCGATGGTGAACGCCGAAATCGATCGGATCTGGGGTGAAGCGGTATAGGTGGGTTGATCAGCTTCCGGCGTGATCAGTCGGCAGCGCAGCCAGCCGGCCCGGTTTCTGGCCAGGATCGACGCCTGATGTGATTCCGGGAGGTGCAAAACGACATCCCCGGGTTTATTCAGGCCGCCGGTTTCATCCCGGTCCACTTCACAGGGGCCCCAGCCGGTTCCGGTCCAGGCTTCCCATACCAGCGGTGGTCGTCGCGGATCGACGCCAACACCGGCGACCCGACAGTCCATTCGTATCACCACCGCGCCGGCCGGGACCGCGTTGGACAAACCGATCAATAGGGCATCACCTGTCACGGGAGCTGCCGAAAAGCACTGGAATCCCGGCCCGCCGGCCAGGGCGGCTGTCCGGTCGATGGGTTCGCCGCCGGGCTGCAGGGAGCCGGCCCACTGGAATGAACAAGGAATGATCTCCAAGTTTCTGATCGTGGTAAAGACGATTGGATCCTGGATATCCGTTCTTGCGGTAGCTATTTCGGTCTCCGCGCGAACCATCACCGGCTGCGGTTGTGGGGCGGAAAGCCAGAAGGTGACCCGGCCACGCGCCGCCGCGGGAGGTCTGAGCTCGACCCCGATCATTTCGAGGAACTTCACGTAATTTCGGTCAGGCACCCGATTGAGTCGATAGATCAACTGGTCGACCATCCCGGCAAAGGCTTCGATCAGGGTAACCCCAGGATCGGACACATTATGATCTGACCACTCCGGACAGCGTTGCTGCACCAGTCTTTTCGCATCATCCACCAGGTCCTGGAAACGGCGATCGTCGAGATTCGGGGCAGTGAGCGTCATTGTCGTCCATCCTGATTCTTGACCGGGCCGGCGGGCGAGGACACACCGGGTTCCGCCGGGATCACATAAAACGGAAACACCAGATTGCGCGGATCGTTCAAACCTCTGATCAGATAACGAATGTCGATGTAGAGAGTGCCGGCGTCGACCTGGTCGAAGCTGACGGTGACGTCCCGGAGTTCGATCCGAGGTTCCCACTGCTCCAAAGCCGAGCGCACATCGTGCGCGATGGCGCCGGCCGTACTGGAGTTGGCCGGTGCGAAGACGTGGTCATGGACGCGGCAACCGAACTCAGGTCGCATCGGTCGTTCCCCCGGAGCGGTGCCCAGGATGATCCGAATCGCCTCCTCTATTTCCCGCTCCCTGACCACCAGTGCAATACCGCCGGTGGCGTCCGTGGAAAGGGGAAACGCCCACCCGGCGCCGACAAAGTCGACATTCATCCTTCATCCTCCGATCAGAACGGTCGGCGCACCGAGAATGATCGGGGCACCGCAAGCAGCCAGGTCGCCGATTCTTGCCGCCGGCAAACCACCGATCAGTACCGAGGTGGAACCGGGCGGCACAATGGCGGACGGCGGGTGCACGGCGGGTGGCGGGAACGAGCAAATATGCGGCGTCCCAACAGTTGCGGCCGGCAGACCACAGATCAGCACTGTCGGTACCCCCGGTGGCCCGATGATGCCGGGATGGCCGGTGGCGTCGCTGACGCGTGCTGCTGGTGGCATGGGGTTGTCCGCCCTTCCGGTCCGATTAATTGATTTTGACCAACGGGGCACTCAGGACGGCACTGGCGCCACCCTTGACCTCGACCTGGCTACTGGCCTCGAGTTTGGCCGTCACGCCCCTGAGGGTGAGTTGACCGTTGGTGGTGACATCGACGGCCCCGCTGCCACCGTTGATCGTCACTCCGGTGGTGGCACTGATACTCACCTCGCCGCCTTTGAGTTCGAGTTTGGCAGTTCCCGAATCGATCAGCACGCCCCCGTGGCCCTCCACCAGGACCTTGCCGTCACTGTGGATGGTGATTTTGGTGTCGACGGCATCCATGGTGAGTTGCAGGGTTTCACCGTTGCAGGTCAGGCTGATGCCCTCACTTCGACCGTCTGCGTCCATCAGATCGATGCGGTGGGCGTTGCGCGACACCCAGGACCGCCGGTTCACCCCGCCGGAACCGGCATCTATTTCCGAGGCCGACCCACTCGCCGGTTGGTCGAGACCGTTGAACAGGCCGCCCAGGACATATGGTCGGCTGATGTCGCCCTGTTCGAACAGTACGAGCACCTCATCGCCAACTTCGGGGACATTGGTGAACCCACGATTCTTCCCGGCTCCGGGGAAAACTGTTCTGGCCCAATCGCTCACATAATCGTCGGAGAGCCAGGGAAAGGTGACTTTCACTCGGCCGAGGTTTTCCGGATCGTTGGAATCACTGACCAGTCCCACCGCGGGGCCGAGCGCGGTTCTCCGACCGCCGCCGCCCCCGCTGGCCAACCCGTACAGACTGCGCTCCTGACGGCCGGTGACGGCAAATGCGGTGGTGTAACCGGTAGTCGACTCGTAGCGGTGGCGAGAGGTGGTGATGGTGTACTTGCCGTCGAATGGCTCGCCGACGCCATCGACCGAGATCGCAGCATTGGCGCGAAGTTTCGGATTTCCCCTGGCCACCCCCTCGAATTGGGCGAAGGCCCCGGCGATCTCCTGCGCCAATGCCTTGGCGGCCGCTGCGACCTCGGCCTGGGAGCGATAGGGCACGTCGGTGGCGACATAGACCGGGTCACCGAAGGCTCCCGCCATGTCGCTGGGACTCACCGTCGGCAGCATGACGGTGTCCGTTTGCGCCGCTTCGGTGGCGATCAGGGCCAGCTTCTGGGCGACATCCCACCCCCGCACCTGCACTTCTTTGACCTGTTCGGCCGATGTCACCACCGCGCGGAACCGGATCAGGTCGGTGCCTGGGACAAGAATCAGCGGATTGTCATCCGAATCCGATTCGGAGGGGGCGTCCGCCGCCTTCCCCGGTGGCCGGAAGTCCAAAAACCCATCCTTGACAGAGATCTCGAAACCGACCTCGCGGGCGAGCCCCTCCAGGAACTCCCAATCGGTGATGCCGCCCTGGGACAGATGATCAAAGACGGTTCTGCTCGATTCGATCGTGCCGGCTTTCAGACCGGCCCGCTGGGCCACTTGTTTGACCACATCCGAGGCGGTGCTCTGAGTGTAGGTCTGGGTGCGCCGACCGCGGAAAAGCAGGTGTGCCCTGTCATATCCTCGGATCACCGTGAAGGTGCCCGTTGGATCGAACTCGACCTCCATCGCGGT
>JBBSUU010000154.1:0-7159 GCA_038234115.1 Mycobacteriales bacterium | reverse complement strand
GGGTGGCGTTGCTAAGGTGGCGTTCATGGAGGCGGGCATGGACGTTGGTATCGGGGACTGGCGCGACCCGGGTAACTCCCCGATCCAGCCGGCGGTCTGAAAAATGGTGCGAAAGCCCGTCACTCAGAACGAATTCGCCGAGGCAATCCGGCGAATCCGCGCCGGCGACCTTACTGTCGTCGAGGTAAAAGAAGCGGTCCGGACCACTCTGCGCTGGCTGTCACAGGTCTACCCGGGCCACACCGTCGAGATCCGGGTACCCCCACATGCCGCCGTACAGGCCATCGAAGGCCCGCGGCACACCAGAGGGACCCCACCGAATGTCGTCGAGACAGACCCGAACACCTGGTTGTTGCTGGTCACCGGCGACTTGTCGTGGGCCCAAGCGCTCCTTGATGGTAAGGCGCGTGCCAGCGGGCTGCGAGCCGATCTCACCCAGGTACTTCCCATGGTGCGAGGCTAGATCTGTGCCGCTGGTACAAATTGCCGCTGCTTCAATTGCCCCTGTTTTCAACTGGCGGTGGCCAGGGATGCGCCCGACGACGTACGAGGAACATCAGGTGTGACGTCCATACCTACCGGCCGACCTGGCACCTTCCCCGCCCAAGTGTTTCAGGACCCGGGGACCGGGCCTAAGTTGTTCGCAGCCTGGCAGGCAGACACCGACATCGCTGGTCGTAGCGCCGTGAGCCGCGTCACTTTCGAGGGGCGCTTACCCGGCGTAATCCTGATCGACTCCGTTCGAAGAGAACTGTCGAGCCCTCAGGACGGTTAGAGTAAGGGAGTTGATCCCTGCCATCCGAGGAGCTCGATCACGTGGGAAACGGTCCGCAACCGCCCCCAAGCAGTGCCGGTGTTCGCATCGACCTGGACATTATTGACCCCGACCCGCAAGAGGACTGCGGGGTCTTCGGCGTCTGGGCACCGGGCGATGAGGTCGCCAAGCTCACCTACTACGGCCTCTACGCACTCCAGCATCGGGGGCAGGAAGCGGCTGGCATCGCCGTCGCCGATGGTTCGCAGATCGTGGTCTTCAAAGACCTCGGTCTGGTATCCCAGGTCTTCGATGAGCAAACTCTGTCTTCCTTGCACGGCCACATTGCGGTCGGGCATTGTCGTTACTCCACCACCGGTGGCAACAACTGGGAAAACGCCCAGCCGACCTTCGCCAACACCTCGGTGGGTAGCGGCATTGCGCTGGGTCATAACGGCAACCTGGTTAACACCGCCGAGCTGTCCGCGTTGGCCGACAAGACACCCACCAAGCGTCGCGGAATCACCACCGACTCCGATGTGGTGACCAGACTGCTCGCCGCCAACAGTTCAGATTCCAGTATCCAGGCCGCGGCCATGGAGTTGTTTCCGACGCTGAAGGGCGCGTTCTGTTTCGTCTTCTGCGACGAGCACACCCTGTACGCCGCGCGGGACCCGCAAGGGATTCACCCGCTGGTGCTCGGGCGGCTGGATCGCGGTTGGGTGGTGGCCTCTGAGACTGCTGCGCTGGATATCGTAGGTGCCTCGTTCGTTCGCGAGGTCGAGCCGGGAGAGTTACTGGCGATCGACGAGGACGGGCTACGCAGCGAACGCTTCGCCACCCCGGACCCGAAGGGCTGCCTGTTCGAGTACGCCTACTTGGCCCGACCCGACACAACCATCTCCGGTCGCGGCGTGCATGCGACTCGGGTCGACGTCGGACGTCGGTTGGCCATCGAAGCTCCGGCGGAGGCCGATTTGGTCATTCCGACCCCGGAGTCCGGCACCCCATCTGCAATCGGTTATGCGCAGGAATCAGGGATCCCGTACGGGCAGGGTCTGGTCAAGAATGCTTATGTGGGTAGGACTTTCATTCAGCCGTCGCAGACCATCAGGCAATTGGGCATTCGGCTGAAGCTGAATCCACTGCGGGATGTTATTCGTGGCAAACGCCTTGTGGTGGTTGACGATTCGATCGTGCGCGGCAACACCCAACGTGCGCTGGTCCGGATGTTGCGCGAAAGTGGCGCACTGGAGGTGCATGTCCGAATTGCCGCACCGCCGGTGCGGTGGCCCTGCTTCTACGGCATCGACTTTGCATCTCGCACCGAACTCATTGCCAATGCCGGGGATGTCGAGGCCGTCCGTCAGTTCATCGGCGCCGACACTCTGGGCTATGTCTCCCTCGAAGGGCTGGTGGCGGCCAGCGAACAACCAAAAACTCGTTTGTGTACAGCGTGTTTCACCGGCGAGTACCCGATTCAGATCCCGGACCAGGTCGGCAAGCATGTGCTGGAGGGGATTGCCAGAGGAGTCGCCGGCGATGCCGCTCCGGTGCTCGCGGCCGGCTACGGCGCTGAGGATGCTCTCACCAGACCATGACAGGCCAAACAATGAACCAGAATCCAGCGAAACCTGCTGGCGAACATCATCCCATCGGCTCCGGCGCGACTTATGCCGGATCGGGTGTGTCGATCAAAGCCGGTGAAGATGCCGTCGAATTGATGAAGCCATTCACCCAGAAAACGCATCGCCCCGAGGTTCTCGGCGGCATTGGTGGATTTGCATCACTGTTCAAATTGCCGATTGGCAAGTACCGGGAACCGGTGCTCGCATCGTCCTCTGATGGCGTCGGTACCAAGTCCGCGATCGCTCAGGCGCTGGATATCCACAACACCATTGGCATCGATCTGGTAGCCATGGTCGTTGACGATCTGGTTGCCTGTGGGGCAGAACCGCTGTTCCTGCAGGACTACATCGCCTGCGGCTCATTGGTTCCGGCGAAGATCGCGGCAATCGTGTCCGGCATCGCCGAGGGTTGCGTGCGTTCGGGCTGTGCACTGGTCGGTGGCGAAACTGCCGAGCATCCCGGGCTGATGAATGTCGAGGACTACGACTTGGCCGCGACCGCCGTCGGCATCGTCGAGGCCGACGAAATCCTCGGACCGGACCGAGTTCGTCCCGGTGACGTGGTGATCGCGATGGCGTCCTCCGGCGTGCATTCCAATGGCTACTCGATGATCCGGCACGTACTGCTGGATATCGCCCGGCTATCGTTGGAAGGCTACGTCGAGGAGTTCGGCCGTACCCTCGGAGAGGAATTGCTGGAGCCGACCCGCATCTACGCGCTGGACTGCTTGGCGCTGGGCCGCGACACCGAGGTGCACGCCTACGCCCACATCACCGGTGGCGGTCTGGCCAACAATCTGGCGCGCGTGATCCCGAAGGGCCTCATGGCTCGACTGGATCGCCGATCCTGGACGCCGCCACCGGTTTTCGGTTTTGTCGGGGCCCATGGTCGGGTTGATCGTGGCGAGATGGAGAAGGCCTTCAATATGGGTGTCGGTATGGTGGCCGTGGTCGCCGCCGACGATGTGGACCGGGCCCTGGCCATTCTCACTGCCCGCCACGTGCCGGCCTGGGTGCTGGGTGGCATTGAGTCCACCGAAGATGCCGAGTTACGAGCTTTGCTCGAAGGCGATCACCCCCGGTTCTGAGGTTCCGGCCGGGGTTCCTTCCGCACGTTTTATCTGCTGCCCCGTGCTTCAGTCACGGGACAGTTGGACAACGAGAGGAAACCCACCGCTAGCTCACCCAGGGCGGCGAGATATGCGAGCCGTCAGCCATTTCCGCTGTGAGCCCCACTGAGGTGGTCACCCAGGCGCCGGCCGGAACAGGTGCCGGATTGTCGACCTTCACGGTGGCCCCGACCGGGAACAATGCGACATCACCCGGCAGCATCTCTCGGGCCACCTCATCGATGGTGAGTACGGGGGAACCTTCGAGCACCAGGAAGACCTCTTCATGGCTGACCCGATGTGCGGCGCCGCTGGATCCAGCGGGCACATCCAATCGCCAGGCGCACAGTTGGGTGCTGCCCCTGGCAGGTGCCACAAAGACATAAATCGACTGCCGTGCACCTCGTACGGGACTGCTTCGGCGTGTGGCACGAACATCAGTACCTCCATATCGACAAGCGACTTGTCTATATGGTCAACCCACTTGTCTAAGATGTCAAATATGAAGACGCCTGCGACGGACACACCGAATCTGACCGCGGTATTGCTGAACGCCGCAAACACCATGTCGGAAGCCATCAATGCCGGAGTTGCAGCTGCCGGATTCACCGACTTGCGACCGGCACACGGCTTCGTTTTTGCACGGGTCGCTGCCGGTAGTGTCGCTGTCAACGCCCCAACTGTTGCCTTGAGAGTTGGTGTCTTGGCCTCTGGTAGCGCTGCTGTTGGCGGCGCTACTGGTGTAGCTGCCGTTAATGGCGCCGCTGGTGTAGCTGTCGTTGGTGTAGCTGTCGTTGGTGGCGCTGTCGTTAATGGCGCCGCTGTCGTCGGTGGCGCTGCCGCCGGGTGCACTGCTGGCGAAATTGCAGCGCACCTGGGCGTGACCAAACAGGCGGCAGCGCAAGTGGTCGAAGAGTTGGTTCGCAAAGGCTACCTATCCCGACACCCGCACCCGAAAGACTTTCGTGCGCAACTACTCTCGTTAACCGACCGCGGCTGGGAGGCGACTAGGGCGGCGGCCCGGGCTGCCGATCGAATCAGCCGCGAATGGGCCACCACGATTGGTTCGGATCGACTGGCACAGTTGGCCCGCGATTTGGCTGCAGTCGCCGAACCCGGGCCCATGCGACCGATCTGGTAGAGGTCCCGAACCTGGGCCGATGCGGCGGACTTGGTAGAGGTCCGGAAACCCGCGCTCGGCGCCTGAGCCCCGGCGCGTGGGAGCCCTGCATGTGGCTCCCGGCGCGGCCTCCTTACAGGCCTGCTGATGGGCCACTCTTGCTGCTCGCTGTTGCATCTTCCGTCGAGCGAGACCTCGCCGAGCTTGGAAGTTTGTTTCGCGTGTCAGCAGGGAGACCTGAAACACTTCCGCGACCAGAGCTCTAGGGCGGACAGCAATACGGCCATTCATACGTTCTAATTATAGGGCTTCAACTGTTGACATGACGCAGATCACAGGTATTATTGAGGGACAGGAACGCACCGGGGGGTGATGATGGAAACGACCGCAGGAGGTCTGGCCGATGATGGCAGCCTAGATGGCAGGTCCGACAGTTGTCCCGATGCTGTTTCAGGGCCCGAGCTCGACCTGGCCCCGGGGCATGGCGAGCGTTGTGAGGCGTTGATCTTGCAATTCCCTATTGAGCCCCAGCCTTCTTTGTTGACGGAGCCTTCTTTGTTGACGGAGCCTGCACATTGCGCAGACGCTGCACATTCCAAAGAAACTGCACAGCCCACCGCTGGGTCCGTTCACCTCGTAGCCGAGCCTGCCGGCAACGAGGCGGTAGAGCCCATTGCATCCGCACTGCTCGTTGGGGCTGCCGAGAACGTCCGGATATCAATAGATTTGACCGCTGCTCCATGTGCGGCGCTGGCTATTTCGCTTGCTTGCCTTAACCCATCGCTACTGTCCGGGAGGGAGATCCTTGATGGCATAGCCGGCTTTGACAGGCTGCTCTCTTGGATGACCGGTTTGCAGCAGCAGTGGCTGACCGCAGCGGCGGTCCCGGGTGCGGTAGTTGATAAGGATGCCGCAGCAGCAATGGCCGAAGTCCGCGAAGATGTCGATTTCGATTCGCTCCAGGACGTAGATCCAGATACAGCTCAGGCGTTGCTGGTCAAGCACACCATTCACCTGGCCGGCCAGGAGCTCGCCCCGCTGCTGTCGATGGCGCATTCCACGGCGAGGCTTCGGATAACGGCGGCGACTGACATCGTGGTGAACCTGCCGATGATCCATCGCGCCATTCTCGACGGTGTGTTGAATCCGTACCGCGCGTCCCTGATTGCCGCTGGTACAACAACAATGGCCGGAGATACCAGGCAGCTGGCGGCTCAAATCCTACTGAATCATGGCGCGAAGCTGGGCATCTCCCGGTTGAAGAAACTGATCCGGAAAACCGTCGCGACGCTGGATAGAGACGCCTTCGATGCGCTCGCCAAGGAAGCCAGACGTAATCGAGATGTTCAAATGTTCACCGACGAGCATGGCATGGCGCGACTCTGGGCGGTATTGCCGGCCGATCAGGCAGTTCTGATCCAAGGAATCATCGACGAACTGGCCAACCATCTGTTCAAACTCCAACAAGGCAATTCGGATATTCCGCTGGGGTCGGAAGCGTGGCGGAGCAAGGGCGAGATGCGCGCAGACGCGTTTGCGGAGATCATGCTTTCCTTGGCTACCACCGGCTTTGTCGATGTCCGCGACTATCTGAAGTCGGAGCTGCCGGATCTTGCAAAAGCTAAAACCTCTCCGCTGGGCCTGAAAACCGTTGCCTCCCAACCACAGCCTCCTCCAGCCACCGGCACTAACGCGGACAGGATCGGCACTCACGCGGCCGCGGCCGCGGACTGCGGTATTGCAGACACCACCAGCACTAATGGGGATTCGACGGCTGACGAATCCGGCACCGTCAGTCCGGCGCTGGGTGGTGCCGATGTGACGTCGGGCTATGCGCCCGACGATCCTCCGGCGATCCCATCGAACTCGATCGAGGGGCAAATCCTGGGAAGCCATTGCAGCGAAAAAGAGCTGGCAGTCGCGACTCCCGAACCCGCGACTCCCGAACCCGCGACTCCCGCACCCGCGGCTCAACCCCAACCCGCGGCTCAACCCCAACCCGCGGCCGAACCGGATGCACCCGTTAAACCGGAGACACCCGTTGAAGGTGAACCTGATGCGGAGCCCGAAGACGTTGACCCCCACTTGGGGAGATCCTTCGAAGCGCCGCCGAACCTGGCCAACCCGCTGATCAAGCCCACCGGCCTGAACCTGACCATGAGCCTGGAAACGCTGCTGCAGTTGCGCGAAGACCCAGGCTACCTGCACACTTTCGAGACCATTCCCGATTACCTGCGTGATGGCATCCTGAAATCAGCTGCGTCCGTCACCGTGATGTTGCTGGACAACTGCGGCACCTTGCTGGACCTGGGTAAAACCGCCAGATTCCCGAACGCCAAACTTTCCAAATATCTGGAACAACGCGATGTGAGCTGTCGATTCCCCGGCTGCAACAACGATGCTTGTCGGGCCGACCTGGACCACCAGCAAGCCTGGAAAAATCTGTCCGGAGAGTCTGCTGGAGATACCTCCTCGGCGCCACATCGAACGGACGAAACTGGTCCAAGGGCACAAGTCTCAGCACTGTCAGGCAACAGCACCTCTGATC
>JBBSUU010000153.1:0-7191 GCA_038234115.1 Mycobacteriales bacterium | reverse complement strand
GCCGCCCTTACCGAACTATTCCCCGAAGCCGACTGGAATCGGCCAGCCGGTACCGATCCCTGACCCTCAAAGCCAATGGAGACAACATGACTCACATCAACGACCAGAAGAGCAATGACCTGGCTGCCCGGTTGGACGCAATCGAAGCGAGCCTGCGGCTTGCCCAGGACCGCTGGGATCTCACTCAAATCATCGCTTCCTACGGCCCAGCGGTAGACAGTGGCTCGGATCAGGCCGCCGCCAAAATTTGGGCAGAAGATGGCGTTTATGACACCTTTCCCACTGTGCTGACCGGACGGGCAGCCCTGGCGGGCATGGTCCGCGGCGAACTCCACCAGGAGCTCATCCATGCCGGGGCAGCGCACCTACAGGGGATTCCCCACATCGAGATCAACGGTGACACAGCAGTTGTGACCCATTATTCCCAGTTGGTTCTGAAAAATACGGACGAGGATACGTTCCGAATCTGGCGAACAGGAGTCAATCGCTGGGAGTTTGTCAGAACTGATGCTGGATGGTTGGCCAGCAGGCGCCTCAACCGTCAGCTCGATGGCAGCGCGGAGGCCCGTAATTTGCTCGCCCAAGCTGTCAGCGACGTGCGAGATAATTCGTGAAGACACTGATCCGGGCCGGAATCGGGACCCCCGTCCTGGCACTTTCCGGCAACCGGCCGGCCTGGGAGCACGCCGCGGGCATTGGTGAAGTCCGTGAGATCGCCCAGAACGCAGACAAACTGGGGTTTGAGTTCCTGACCTGTCCCGACCACGTGGCGGTACCACCAGGCTTGCCACGGGGAAGTCAGTTCTACGATCCCCTGGCCACCTTCTCCTACCTTGCCGCGGTCACCAACCGGATCCGTTTCCTGCCATATGTTTTGGTGCTTCCGTTCTACCACCCCCTGGAGCTGGCAAAAAGGTATGGCACCCTTGATCACCTGAGCAATGGACGGTTGATCTTGGGGCTTGGTGTCGGGAATCTCAAGGAAGAGTTTGACGTACTCGGAGTGCCGTTCGCCGATCGCGGCCGACGAGCCGATGATGCGCTGCGGGCGCTCCGGGCTGCGATGGGTCAAAATCCGGTGAGCTATCACGGCGAGTACTACGCGTTCGACAATTTGATGATCGAGCCGCGTGCCGCCCAGGAGCAGCTCCCGCTCTGGATAGGTGGGCACACCGAGCGCGCGTTGCGGCGCGCGGTCACCCTGGCCGACGGCTGGTCACCGGCACCGGTGCAATATCGCGGTCCCGATTACCAAAAGCTGAAGCAGATGCTCGGAACTCGTGATCTACCAGCTGGATTCGAAGTACTGGTGAGCCCCGAGTCGGCTCTGGACCCCGCAGCCGCACCGGATCAGACGCTCGATTCCGTGCATCGGGCTATCGAGTGCGGGGCTACCATGCTCAACATGACATTTCGCCATCGCTCGCTGACGCATTATCTCGAGCAATTGGCGGCATATTCGGAGTTGACCGGACTTGGCGCGGTATCACCAGGGCCGGCGACCGAGGTTTCGGCCGACCGGTGACCTGACCGATTTCCCGAAGCCGGCGATCGTCGGGAGGTCGACCTTCGAGGCACACCGCTGAGGCTCGTTCACTCAGGCCTCATTCGGCATATTGCTCCAACCCTTGTGGTCAAAGCGCGAATACCATCCGGAGGCTGCCAAGGTGCCGCCGTCCACCGGAATGGTCTGGCCGGTGATAAACCTGGCATCATCGCCGGCCAGGAACTCGACCACAGCAGCAAAGTCATCCGGCTGTCCGAATCGGCCGACCGGGATCCAAGTTCGAATCAGTTCCGGGTCACGCCCGCGCAACATTGCTGCCGCTGGTGTCTGTTCGGTATCAGCCAGGTCCGGGGCGATAGCGTTCACCCGGACGCCGAACGCGGCAACCTCCACAGCAACACTTTTGGTGAAAGCCGAAACCCCTGCGTTATAGGCAGAGTAGGCCGCATGACCGGGTATTCCACGAAACGCCTCGACGGTGGAGTTGTTGATGACTGAGCCTGATTTCTGCTCGATCATGATGGGCAGTACGGCCTGACACATCCGCAGCACATGCAGCAGATTGATCTCGTACAACGATTGCCACTGCGCCTCGGTGCTGTGCAGGAAAGTTCTGGAGGCCGGCCGGAAGTCACCGACGTTGTTGACCAAGATGTCGATCCGGCCCTGACCTATCCGCAACGCCTCTGCCGTCACAGCGGCCACCGTCTCCGGCTTGCGGATGTCGCCGATGACCGGATGGCACTGTCCTCCTTCGGACCGGATTTGCGAAGCGGTAACCTCGGCGGCATCGGCATCGATATCGTTGAGAACCACCGTGGCCCCTGATCGACCGAACCGTCGTGAGATGCCGCCGCCAATACCGAGGGCACCTCCGGTCACAATCGCCAACGCGCCTTGCAGTCGTTGCATCTGGGTCATCCGGGCTCACTCCTGAAGTGTTGTGGCCTGTGGGGCCGTCTCGTCTACCCCGCGGCGGCGTTGCCGCACGGGGCGCTGTTCGATCCACTCGATCTGCAGGGCCCTGCTGGCGAACCGCCAGTCACCCTGCTCCTGCTGATAGAGGTCCTGATATCGCAGGTACCAGACCAGATTGGATACTTCACCGGAGCGGCGGTCGGAGAGATGATGGGCCGAGCCGCTTACGATGCCCACCGCCGTCCCAGCCTCGGCGCCGGGGTCAATAACGTGCCCGTCGACGGTATGCATCGTCACAGGGATCTGGCGAAGACCTTGCATCGCGGCCAGGATCGCGGGCCGCCCGACGGACCGTTCGACGGGACCAAGATCGACGGGCGGCTTGGGAACCAAGAGTTGGGCATCGGCGCAGAACAGGCCTGCCAGTGACTCAAGGCGTCGGCTGTCGGCATACCAGGCGTACCTGAAAACCAGGTCGCGAATTCCCATCCGGTCCGCGTTCGTCAGAGTCATCAATCCGTCCTGGATACAAGTCCGAGCCGTTCTGCACACTCGGAAAGTTCATCCTTGACAAGTTGAAGATCTGCCGAGGTGCTGGGAGCCAATACCAATCGGTCCGCCCCGAGAAGCGCCAGCCGTTCTGCCTTTTCAGTGGTGACCTTTCCCACCGCATGACCGAGGGTGACCTCGATGGTCGCAGGATCACGGTCGGCCTTTTCGGCTTCGGACTTCATGAGCGCCAGCAATTGCGCCAGATCCTGACCGGCCACCCCAAGCGGTTGCAACCCGTCGCCGCGGCGCCCCGCACGGCGCGCCGCCGCCTTGCTGTGTCCGCCGATGTGGATCGGCACACCGGCCGGTTGCGTCGGTTTGGGATAACTCATTGCGTGGTCGAAATTGAAGAATTCGCCGTGGTAGCTGGCCCCGACCGGTGCAGTGTCTGCCCACAAAGCCCGCATCGCATCGATGGTCTCGTCGGTGCGACGCCCGCGGGTGGCGAAGTCGGCGCCGCAGGCGGTGACCTCTTCGGCCATCCAGCCGACCCCGACCGCCAGCCGTAGCCGACCACCGGAGAGAGCATCCACGGTGGCCACGCGTTTGGCCAGTACAACCGGGTGATGGTTGGGGATCACCAGCACCCCGGTGGCAAGCCCGATTGTGTTCGTGCGGCCGGCAAGATAGGCAAGCAGGTCCAGCGGGTCCGGAATCGCCCCGTCGTCCGGCAGCTCCATTCGGCCGGAGCTGTCGTAGGGGTAAATGCTGTTGTAGGTGCTCATCACCACGGCATGCTCTACTGCCACCAGAGATTCAAATCCACAAGTTTCAGCGTGCTGGGCGAACTCACCCACCCACTGGGGGTTTGCGGTAGTTCCTGCAGCAACAGGTATCTGGACGGCATACTTCATGATGCAACCTCCTGGCCGGTGGCCTGTCGGGACCAGAATTCCTGCCAACTCGGCCAGCCCTCGGGCAGGCTGGTGGCGGTGACGTAGGGATTGTCCGGGAAATTGAACCGCCCGGGGACCTGCAGCGGGTTCTGTTGGATGTCGGCGGCGTACAGCGGTTTGGGCTTGCGACTTTTGAAGTACCAGTGACCGTCCTGCTCGCGGATGTAACGGTCGTGGTAGATCACCGGCATCACAATCCACTGCTCCCCCACCTCATGCTCCGGGCGGCAATACACCAATCCGTCAGCGGAATCCGGGCCGGTGAAAGTGATGACGTGATTGCCGATGAAATGGAAGGTGATCCCGAAGGGCCGCAGCACCGGGTCGTACCATTTGGCAAGTGCCGCACGACCAAACTCGCCGTTCCCGACGACGACGTCGCTGACAAAGAGGGATGCCAACTCCGCTATATTGCGGCTATCCAGGGCTACTGCATACCTGGACGCCAACTGCCTGATCTCGTCCGAGGACACCAGTCTGTCGATCTGATCGAGCTTGTCGGTCATCATCACACCTCCGTCGCAAGCAAGCGCTTGGTTGTTAGCCAAGACGTTACCGCATCGGTTGCTCGACGAGAAGGTTCTTGCGCGGGAGCGTCCAAACCGCTGGTGGTCGGCAGCCACCGCAACCGCCCAGCGGGGTTACGGAGATCAGTCCGGTGGTAGATGCCGAGCCAGCAAGCTCAGGTCCGCCGGCCCGAGTCTGCCCTTGTTGCCGTTGGCCTGATGCCAATACGGATACAACAACGGCGCGCCACTGGCGACATCGAGACGTTCCAGCTCCTGCGGTGTCAGGACCAGATCGGCCGCAGCCAGGTTGTCCCTAAGCTGATCCTCGGTGCGAGCTCCGACAATCACCGAGGTGACAGCCGGCTTCTCCAATGTGTAGGCGATCGCGACTTGAGCTGCGGACACTCCATGGTCGTCACCGATCTCGATCAGCGCGTCCACGGTGCTGTAGAGCCGATCCTCGTCGTTAACGGGCGGTTCGGTCCACCCCTGGAATCGCCTGGTTCCTTCTGGAGCATCCTGACCGCGGAGGTACTTACCGGAAAGCAATCCCCCGGCCAGCGGACTCCAGACCAGGACGCCGAGCCTCTGGTCGATCGCGATCGGAATCAGTTCGTTCTCAGCGTCCCGAGCTTGGAGCGAGTAATAGATCTGCTCGCTGACAAAAGATTCGTAGCCGTGACCGTCCGAGGTCCACAATGCTTTCATCAATTGCCAGGCGGTGTAGTTCGATGAGACGATATAACGCACCTTGCCCGACGACACGAGGGAATCCAGAGCGGACAAAGTCTCCTCGAGCGGTGTCAGGCCATCCCATTCGTGAACCTGATAGAGGTCGATGTGGTCGGTCCGTAACCGCCGCAGGCTCGCCTCGGCGGCGCGCATGATGTGGTGACGCGACAGGCCACCGTCATTCGGCCCGGGACCCATATCCCCCCGAACCTTGGTGGCGATCAGTACCTGCTCGCGGTTCTTTCCGATCGCCTCACCGAGAATTTCCTCGGAGAGACCATTGGAATAGATGTCGGCTGTGTCGAACAGATTGACCCCGGCCTCAACGCAGATATCGATTTGCCTCCGGGCAGCGGCCACGTCGAGGTGACCAACCGGGCTAGCCCAACCGGTGCCGCCAAAACCCATGGTGCCCAAAGTAATTGTCGAGACCCGCAGGCCGGACTTGCCAAGCTGACGATATTCCATGGGGCCACGGTACCGGTCGGTCGAGAAGTCAGCGAAAGAGGATCACCGACCGTTCGGATGGTCATGGGGTTCGGCTGGACTGCTCGTGCCGTTCGCCTGAGAGAGTTCTTGGGCACTGTGTTCGGCTGGAGTGCCAATGATCCCATCAAAAGGTTCAAACCGAAAATCACGCCGAAGACCTGGCCACATGACCCCAACGTTGCAATACCCTCGAGTCAACACCCGCCAAAAGCCCTGGCAATTTGCGGTCGACCCTGGGTAATTTCATCCATCACATTTTTCAGGAGACAGCACATGGCCAACAAAAATGGCAAGACAGCTCGCATGGACAAAGATCTCTACGAAGCCGAATTACTCCGACTCCAAATCGATTTGGTGAAAATGCAGGAATGGGTGAAGGCGCAGAATCAGCGTCTCGTCATCATCTTCGAGGGCCGAGACGCAGCAGGTAAGGGCGGGGCCATCAAACGGGTCACGGAGTACCTCAATCCTCGGGTTGCACGCGTCGTGGCCTTACCTGCGCCATCTGAACGGCAACGGTCCAGGTGGTACTTCCAGCGCTACAACGAGCACCTCCCCACGCCGGGGGAGATGACGCTTTTTGACCGGTCCTGGTACAACCGGGCGGGCGTTGAGCGGGTGATGGGGTTCTGCACGTCTGCCGAATACCAGCGGTTTCTCCATCAGGCCCCCATCTTCGAGCGCCTTTTGGTGGAGGACGGGATTCTGCTTTTCAAGTACTGGTTCTCAGTCAATGACCATGAGCAGGAGAAGCGATTTCGGTCCCGGATGAAGGATCCACTGCGCCGCTGGAAACTCTCACCGATGGATCTGGAGTCGATCTCCCGCTGGGAGGGCTACTCCCGGGCCAAGGACGAGATGCTCATTCACACCGACATTCCTGAGGCCCCATGGAATATCGTGGAGTCGGACGACAAACGTCGAGCGCGGATCAACATGATCGCACACCTGTTGTCCGTTGTTCCCTGGCAGGAGGAACCCCTGGTGGAGTTGTCGTTGCCCAAACGACCACCCTCGAAAGACTATGAGCGAATGGATCGCAGTTTGCAGCGCGAGGTACCCGACTACGCCGACACGGTGGGCGAGGCCGTGCCGTCTAAGTAGAGCGCTGGTCGAATACCTACGCCACGCAATCGATGGCAACCCGGCCCGCGAGGGCACCACTGCATCTTCGACGGATTCAGTGGTGCCACCGACAGTGACGACGGTCGGCCAACTGTCGCTGCTCACAGGTGCGGATTGCTTCAGCGCAGGGGGTTGAAGGGAACCAACGCAGCCGGGGTCTTACCGGACACCACTTGTTCGGCCAGGAGCTTGCCGGTGATCGGTCCGAGCGAGACCCCCCACATCCCGTGGCCACCCGCGACGTACACCCCGGGCACCTTGGTGGCGCCCACGAGCGGCAGGCTGTCCACGGTCACCGGGCGTCCGCCAACCCAGACATCCTGCCGGCTGTCCCAATCGACCCCGGTCAGCAGCGGCCGGCCGGCGGAAACGATCGACTCGACCCGGTTGAGGTCTATCGGGGCGTCGACGTGACGGAACTCCATCGTCCCTGCCACGCGCAATCGATCTCCCAGCGGAGTGC
>JBBSUU010000152.1:0-7196 GCA_038234115.1 Mycobacteriales bacterium | reverse complement strand
TCTCACTCTCTGCCCTCTCTGCCAGGGAAAACTCCGCAAGGTATACGGGTCTGTTGGCGTCGTTTTCAAGGGCAGCGGTTTCTACCGCAATGATTCCCGGGCCAGTAACAGCGAGTCGCTGAACCCGGTGAAGAAGGACTCGGCAGCCGCCAAGGATTCGGGTAGCACCGGTTCGGATTCATCGCCGTCGAAGCCGAGCACCCCGGCATCGACCCCGGCCGCAAGCTCGAGCGGCAATACTTCAAGCGGCAGCAGTTCGAACGGCGGTAATTCCGGCGGCGGTAATTCCGGCGGCAGCAGTTCGGGCGGCAAGAGTTCGGCCGGCAAGAGTTCCGCTACTCCCAAGGCCGCCTCGAACTGACGAAACGGTCTGTTTCGGCTCCGTTTCGGCGATTGCCCGGCCCGTAACCGGCCGACCATGGCAATACTGGGTGCATGACCCGGATAGCGCTCTCTCCTCCGTCGCTGTTCCTCACAGCGCTGTTGGTCCTGGTGGCCGGGTGCACCGATCCATCCGCATCGGGTTCGCCCAGCCCAGCGGCTTTCCCCAGCGCGACTATCACCAGCGAAGTAGCCGAGGCGGGCACCAGCCTCGCACCCACCGACAGCAGCATCCCGGTGGCCACCACGAGGAATGCCCTGCAACTGGTTGCCGCCGGAACTGTGGCATCGAGTCTTCAATCCCCTTGGGGAATCGGGTTCCTGCCGGACGGATCAGCACTTGTCACGGAGCGTGATACCGGACTGATCAAGCAAATTCCGGCGTCCACCGAATCAGACGGTTCAACTGCCGCCATTGAGATCGGCGCGGTGCAGGGCGTCACCCCCGCCGGCGAGGGGGGTCTGCTCGGGTTGGCAGTATCTCCGACCTTCGATGTTGACCATAATGTTTTTGTCTACTTCACGGGTGAAAACGGCAACGAAGTAGACCGTTTGACCTTCATCGACGGCGCTGTCAGCGACCAGCAACCGGTACTGACCGGGATCCCGTCCGGTAGCACTCATAACGGCGGTCGAATCGTCTTCGGACCGGACGGCAATCTCTACATCGGCACCGGTGACGCCGGGGAACGCTCGAGCGCCCAGGACCTGACCAGTTTGGCCGGAAAGATATTGCGGATCGCTCCCGATGGAACTGCGCCGGCCGGAAATCCCTTTCCCGACGCGCCCTTGATTTTCTCCCTTGGCCACCGCAACGTGCAGGGCATCACCTTCGATGAGGCGGGCCGGGTCTGGGCAGCCGAGTTCGGCCCCAGCTCGTTGGACGAACTCAACCTAGTTGTGCCCGGAAACAACTACGGCTGGCCGGTGGTGGAAGGTTTCGCGGCGCCGAGCCCCTACACCGATCCCGAGCGGGTCTGGCCAACCTCGCAGGCCTCCCCGAGTGGGATTGCCTTCGCCCGAGGGTCGCTGTGGATGGCCGGCCTCAGAGGTGAAACCCTATGGGAAATACCTGTTCTCGACGACGGTACAACCGGGGAGCCGATAGCGCACCTGTCGAACGAGTTCGGCCGGCTGCGCACCGTCCTCGTGGCACCGGATAAATCACTCTGGGTCAGTACGTCCAATACCGACGGCCGCGGCGACCCCGCAGCGGAAGATGACCGGATCCTGCGATTCACGCTTTCCTGACGGACGGGCGGGCACCGCTGCGTGGATCTATCCACAAGCGTGTTTCCATCCACATTGCAGCGCCGGTCCCCCGCGCATCGCCGAAACTCACCTAACGTCGCCTCATCGGTTGCGGGCGTCGGGGGGCAGGATGTCGGACAGGAATCGGCGACGGAGCGGGGTCGCACCGCGTTGGCACGAGCAAATTCGGCAGTCCTTGTCACCCGGCACCTCCCGCTGGTCCGGCCGGCGCCGTGGCCGGCGGTGGCGATTATGGCGGCGGCTGCTATCTGTCGTTTTCTTGATCTGCGCCGCTGTCACCGCTACCTGGGAAACGCCCCCTCCGGTGGAAGGACAGGTGATCACTGTTGCTGATGATCTTCCGACCGGAAAGATTCTGGAGGACTCCGACCTCGTCCTCGTGACGGTCGCGTGGGCGCCGGCCGGCGTGCTCCGCGGCCAAGCGGAGGCGATCGGTCAGGTGTTGGTGTCGCCGGTCCGCCGGGGTGAGATTCTCACCGACGTCCGGCTCGTCTCGCGGGATGGCCCCAGTGCCGGACCCGGCCGCAAAGCCGTCGCAGTCCGACCAGCCGACCCCGCGATGGCCGGCATTCTCACCGCGGGCGTCCGAGTCGCGGTGATCGGCGTGGATTCCGCCGGAGCTGCCGTCATACTCACCGCCGACGCTGTCGTCCTGGGTCTACCAACGGCATCACCAGATTCATCCACGCTCGGTGGCGCGTCGGCGTCACCGGTATTGCTGGCCGTGCGGGTAGCGGATGTCGATCAGGTAACAGCTGCGACATTGTCCGGGGACATCGCATTGCGTTACGCCTGATTCAATGCCGCACTCGGTAACATCGCTGCCGCACGGCCTCAAGGGCCACTGGTGCCATCGCATGTCCGGGCAATCAAACACCAGACAAAAACCCAAGATCGGTCATCCGGCCGCCCACGAAAGGAACACCCATGCTCAAAGGATTCAAGGACTTCCTGCTCCGCGGAAATATCATCGAACTTGCCATCGCGTTCGTCATCGGGACCGCCTTCACCGCCGTTGTCGGTAAGTTCACCGAACTCATCATCAACCCGCTTATCGCTGCCGCCGGCGGAACCGGCAGCATCGGATTGGGGATTCAGCTCGGCACCGAGGGCGATCCCAAAACCTTCATCGACTTCGGCGGTTTGATCACCGCGCTGATCACGTTCGTGATCACGGCTGCGGTTGTCTACTTCATCTTCGTGGTTCCGATGAACAAGATCTCTGAACGTCGCAAGCGCGGCATGCAGCCGGCGGACGCTGCTCCGACCGACAGCGAATTGCTCGCCGAAATCCGTGACCTGCTGAAGGCTCAGCAGGGCGGCAGGCAGCTGTAGTTCATCCGCCGTGGTGCGGCGGTCGGTTGGTTCGATACCAGTCATCGGACAGACTGCCGTCGCCACCCGGTGGGTCGAGGTCATCTTTGGTGTTCTCCGGCAGGCTCAGACCGAAGATCCGGTCCAGCGCCGCACGATCGATCGACGCCTGAGCGGGCTGGGGTGGATCCGGCGGTGGCTTCATGCCCGCTGCCTCCCACAATCGTTCATAGCGAAGTATCGGCACAGCGCCTGCGTCTCGGTTCAGCGCCCACGTCCGTAACGGGTCAGAGTTCCTCGACTGCGGAAAGTTCGCTGATCAGGTAAACCGCAAGCGGCGATAGTGTTGCCATCCCATCCCGGATCGCCGGTCGTGAGCCCGCGATGTTCGCGACCAAAGTCGAGCCGGAGACCCCGACCAACCCACGAGAAACGACTGCTTCGAGAACGCCGGCTGTCATTCCGGACCAACGGATCGCCTGCGAGACGCCGTGAAGTTCCCGGTCCAACACTTCCGCCGTGACATCGGGGACCACGTCACGCGGTGAAACCCCGGTCCCACCGATGGTGACCACCAGGTCAACGCCACCGATCACTGCGGTGTTGAGCGCGTTTCGAATGATCACCGCGTCAGAGGGCACTACAACGGTCCCGTCCACCACGAACCCGGCCTCTACCAATAGCTCGGTGACCAGCGCGCCTATGCCCTCGTCCTCTTCCCCGTGGGAGAGTCGGTCGGAAACAGTCACAATCAGGGCGCGGCCGGAATGGCCGGTAATGGTGGGCACGTGAGGGCCTTTCGTTCGGGTTGCTCTCACAAGCGTAGTGGTCGGGGGTCGGGCCCGTCGGGCAGGATCGGTGTCATGCGGCTGATCCTGGTGAGACATGGCGAGAGCCTGGGCAATATCGACGAGTCGGCATTCTGCCGGGTGCCCGATCATGCGATGGAACTCACACCCGTCGGTATCGAACAGAGCGTGGCCGCCGGCGCTTTACTGCGCACGTTGATCGATGGTCGGCCGATCGAAATCTTCGTCAGTCCGTACAAACGCACGCTCCAAACACTGGAACTACTTGCTTTGGACGGTCCGATCCAAATCCTTCGGCAGGAACCGCGGCTACGGGAACAGGACTGGGGAAACCTGCAGGATCCGAAGTTCCAGGTGCGGCAACGCGTGGAGCGCAACTACTTCGGACACTTTTTCTTTCGGCTTCGCAACGGGGAGTCCGGCGCTGACGTCTATGACCGGGTCAGTGGCTTCCTTGCCGCCCTCTTCGACAACGCCGGAATCGGGACCGCAGACCTGGATCATCACGACGGCGAACGGACCGTCATCCTCATCACCCATGGGCTCACCATGCGGCTGCTCTGTATGAGCCTGATGGGCTGGACCGTCGAAGAATTTGAAGCACTGTCCAACCCGGTCAATGGTGACTTCCGGGTACTCGACCAGGATTCGCACGGGAACTGGTCGCTGGATCGGCCTTTCGACACCTGGCAATGATCGCAAAGTTCAGAAGTCTCAGTTCAGAAATTCTGCGGCGACCCGGCGGAACACCCCGGCCGGTACCGCGGTCAGGTGATCGCGTCCGGGGATCGTAGCCACGCTCGCCGCATTCAGCTGCGCTGCCCAGAGTCTGGCCGTCGGCAGGTAAAGATCCTCGGTGCCGACTGCCAGCAATACGCGTCGCTGGGGGTCCGGTGCACGTCTGGCCAGGGTCGGGTCAGCGGACAAACCTTGCACCAACGCGATGAGCGCAGCTGGATCGTTGGTCGGGAGGGCGTTGGCAATGCCAAAGACACGAGCCGTTTCCGGGTCTTCGGGGAGGGCGCCACTCGCCAAAGACAGCTTCAGCGCTGCGGTGTCGATGCCCTGCAACAGCGGTCCACCGTCGCTGCCGCCAAGAACCATCCGCCGGATGGAAAACTCCGGTCCTCGGTTCGGGTACACATTGGCCGCCAGCGTTGCAGCCAACTCGGTGACCAACCGCGCTCCGAGTGAATAGCCGACGGCATCGAAAGAACCGCCTTCGGGGATTGCCGCCGCGAGAACTGCCTGCAGATCAGCCACCATGGTCCGCACCCGATACTTCGCCGGGTCCAGTGGGCGCGAGCTACGGCCATGACCGCGCAAGTCAACTGCTACCACGGGTCGATCCGGAGCCACCGATTGCAGCGATCGGACCCAGCCACTGATCATCCAGTTGGTAAAGGCGTCGGAACCGAAGCCGTGGACCAACAGAATCGGTCGTCCCGGACCAGCTGTCAGGTGGTAGGCGAGCGAAGTTCCGTCCGAAGCCTGGATGCTGTTGGGCAGTATCACTCTTCCATGGTGGGCCATCGCGACCTACGTATTGTTCAGGTCCGTCTTCAGCTGCTGTGAGCTATCCCACCGCTGCGCGGCGCGCCGACCAGCGGGTAACCCCTAGGCTCACTGAAACCAGTTCGATTTGCAGACCTCAGACAGCGCTGTCGGCCACACGGTCGGCGCCGAGCCGTCGTGCGAGAGACAACCCAGCCTCCCTAGAGGCCCGGCAGCCATAAGGATCCGATCATGCCCTCCCAGCGTCTTGCTGCCCGAGATCTAGCCCAGGTAGCCATCTTTGCCGCCTTGATCGCTGCACTCGGCCTGCCCGGAACACTCTACGTCGGCTCGTCGGCCGTGCCCGTCACCTTCCAGACCCTCGGGGTCATGCTGACCGGAGCCATCCTCGGCGCCCGTAAAGGCTTCCTGGCGGTGCTTCTCTTCGATGTGCTGGTCGCCGCCGGCCTGCCGTTACTGGCCGGCGGACGCGGCGGAATCACCTGGCTGACCACCGCCCCGACCGCCGGCTACCCCTACGGCTGGCTGCTCGGCGTTACCGTGATCGGTTTTCTCACCAAGAAAATCCTGCCCCGCTATCCGTTAGCGCCGGCCCTGGCCATCACCGCATTGGGCGGGATGATCGCCGTCTATGCCATCGGTGCTCCGTACACCTACCTCGTTCTATCGCTCAACTCGGTGCCAGGTGACGACAAATCTCTCTGGGTGGTGATAGCCGGGCTGGGTTGGTTCATTGTCGGCGACGCAGTCAAGGTCGTGGTGACAGTGCTTGTCGCCAAGCAGGTCCACCGGGCCTATCCCGGTTTGATCCGCAAACCCACAATCGGAGCGGTCCGGGTCTGACGTTGGCATCATTGCCGGCT
This sequence comes from Mycobacteriales bacterium, assembly GCA_038234115.1. Classification (GTDB taxonomy): domain Bacteria; phylum Actinomycetota; class Actinomycetes; order Mycobacteriales; family Nakamurellaceae; genus Nakamurella. The sequence goes on along the minus strand of JBBSUU010000152.1, from coordinate 1,042 downwards.
GAACCCATCGGATGGCTGGGCGGCGCCGATCCTGCGATCGCACTGCGCCTGGCCGGCCGAGCTGTCACCTATGGCCGGCTTCGCCGGCAGATTCGTAGCGTTGAAGCTGCATCCGCCACCAATCTTGCCGATCTCCCGGACCCGCTGGAAGCGCTTGTTGAGTTCTATGCCGGCGCGCTCCAAAATCGAGCGGTCATCATCGCTGACACTCCTGTTAACCCACTCGACCTACCGCAGGACGCCTTTCTGGTGGTGAGTACGTCCGGCTCTGCCGGATCCCCACGACTGGTGGCGCGCACCGCCGCCTCCTGGCTTGATTCCTTCGCCCCCTTCACCGACCTGACCGGCGTCTCGGAGTCCGATGTGGTCGCACTGACCGGTCCGCTGATAGGCACCCTGCACCTGTTCGCGGCGGTCCACACGCTGGCGGTCGGCGCCGAACTGACCGATGACCTGCATCGAGCAAGCGTCATCCATTGTGTCCCCAGCTTTCTGCAGGCGATCCTGAAAGATCGACCGCCCAGACTCCGCACGGTGGTGGTCGCGGGCGGCGTCTTGAGCGAAGAGCTTGCAGCGCAGGCTGTTTCAACCGGTTTGCGGATCATCGAGTACTACGGCGCCACCGAACTCTCATTCGTGGCAGCTCGTCGGGCCCCGGCCCCGATGCACGCCTTTCCCGGGGTCGAGGTGGAGGTACGGGACGGCCGGATTTGGGCTCGCTCCCCTTATCTGGCGCTGGGCTACGTCGGGCGGACCAGTGGGCCGCTGCTACGCGACGATGCGGGATTTGCCAGTGTGGGAGACCTTGGCCGCCTGGTCGGCGGCGCACTTCACGTCATCGGCCGGGATTCCTCGGCGATCACCACCGGCGGGGAGACCGTGATGGCCGAGGACATCGAGGCGGTTCTGGTCATGTTCGACCAGGTAGCTGCCGTTGCGGTGGTGGGCCGACCGCATCCTCGTTTCGGGCAGATCGTTGTTGCCGTCCTGGAGTTGGAACCCGGCTGTTCAGCTGCCGCAATCCGCGACCGAGCCAGACAAC
>JBBSUU010000151.1:0-7200 GCA_038234115.1 Mycobacteriales bacterium | reverse complement strand
GGTATTTCCTTCCATGTCGAAGAAGGTGAGATCGTGGCCTTGCTCGGTGCAAATGGCGCCGGCAAGACCACCACCCAGAAGACAGTGTCGGGAATGCTCCGTCCATCGCTGGGGGAGATCCGTTTCGACGGAAAGCGGATCGACGGCATCCCAGCCCATGAATTGATCCATCTCGGGATCTGCCATGTGCCCGAAGGTCGTCACGTGTTTCCACGAATGACAATTCTGGAAAATCTGGAGATGGGGGCGTTCAGATTCAAGAAGCCCGATCAGACAATCATGGACCACGTGTTCGAGTTGTTCCCTCGCCTGCTCGAGCGGATCAAACAGCAGGCCGGAACCCTCTCCGGTGGTGAACAGCAGATGCTTGCCATCGGGCGGGCCTTGATGGGCAAGCCCCGTCTGCTGTTGTTGGACGAGCCATCAATGGGATTGGCGCCGCTGATCGTCAAGAAAATCTTCGAAATCATCAAAGACATCAACCAGGACGGGGTGACGGTGCTGCTGGTGGAGCAGAATGCTTCGCAGGCCCTGGGTTTGGCCAATCGTGGCTACGTGCTGGAGACCGGCGAAATCGTCCTGTCCGGTACCGGCAAGGATCTACTTGCCGATGACCGGGTCCGCGCCGCCTACTTGGGCGAAGAAATCGCTTCGTAGGGTAGTCCGTTGGAATACATCTGGCAGCGGCCGGGCATTCTGCCCGGTCGCAGCTTTTTCGGAGCACAACTTTTATGTCACATCGTGCCGACCCAGTGTCGCGGGCCGCGTCCATATTCGGCCACCGACTGGGTCTGGTTCAGATCAGTTTGGGTGGAATCCTGTGGGGCACAACGGGAGTTGTCGTTCAGTGGGTGATTGCCGGTTCGGTACTTGGACCGATCAGCATCGGTTTCTACCGGCTGGCCATTGCCGCCGTCGTACTGCTCCTCTTTACCGCCCATCGCCTCGGGCAGCTGCTGCGATCGGTTCGGAAACGCCCCCTGCCGATCTTGCTCTCCGGTGTCGGTCTCGGCGTCTACCAGGTGTTGTATTTCATCGGGGTGGCCAACGCCGGCGTGAGCATCTCCACGGTGATTGCGCTCGGGATGGCGCCGGTCCTCACCGCGACCTATGAAAGCATCCGCGCTCGACGCCGTCCGAGCCTGCTGACTGCCGGATCGGTAACGGTTGCGCTGGTGGGTCTGGCAGTGGTCACTTTCGCCGGTACCGCGGCATCGGCCGCCGGTCCCAACCCGACTTTGGGGATGTTGGCCTCCGCCGGTTCCGGCGCCACCTACGCGGCGACTGCGCTGATCGGCCGCCACGCGGTGCAGGCCATGCCGGCGCTGTTGCTGACCACGGCGACGACGGTGGTTGGCACCTTCACCCTGCTGCCGCTGGCAATCATCACCGGGATCAGTTTCCACCCGGACTTGGACACTGTTGCCGGCCTGGCTTATTTGGGGGTATCGACTACCGCGCTGGCGTATGGCCTTTACTACGCCGGACTGCGAACCACCGCCGGCAGCACGGCGGCCGTGCTGACCCTGTTGGAGCCGGTCACCGCGGCCGCACTGGCGGTGCTGCTGCTGTCCGAACGGCTGTCGGCCGCGACCATCATCGGGACCGTGTTGCTGTTGCTGTCCATCGCTGCGCTGTATCTGGGCCCGGCGGGCCCAGCTGTGGAGGGCGAGTTGATTCTGGAGGTTTCGCCCGGTCCGGCCGCGATTGGCGTGGCGACGTCAGCCGGCCTCGGCAGCGCGGTCGGGGATGAAGGCGCAACTGAGCCGGGCGGTGCAGATGCGCTTACCGCGGTCATCGGAGACGACAATCTCGAAGGTGGCAGATGACCGACCCACATGAGCCGCGGTCGAGACGGCAGTGACCTCGCCGCTGCGGGCAGAGCGGTGATGGGTACAGCTCAGTTCGGTGCCGACGGCAACCTTTCCGGGCTGCGCCAGCACCCCGGCATGCACCGATCCCAGTGTTTCGGCCAACGAGGCGCTGGCGCCCCCATGCAGCAAACCGAAGGGCTGCTCGTTCCCGACGACCGGCATGGTGCCGGTAACACGTTCCGGCGAGATTTCGGTGATTTTGATGCCCAGTTTGGCGGTCAAGCCGTCGAGGCTGTTGAGGGATTCCAGGGTGAAGGCGGGGGTCAACGGAGTTTCCTTCGATATCGGTGGTGCAAGGAGGTTGGGGATTCTTGGACTGTCAGTGCCAAACCTTAGACTCAGCGACGTGACGACTCCCGTAGCGACCACCCCGACGACTTCGCCCTACGCCCCGACCGGTGCGCCGCCCACGCTGCTGTTGCTGGACGGGCATTCGCTTGCGTATCGGGCGTTCTTCGCGCTGCCGGCGGAGAAGTTCTCGACCGTCACCGGGCAGCCGACCAACGCGGTTTACGGCTTCACTGCGATGCTGCTCAATCTCCTGCGGGATGAGAAACCAACGCATATTGCCGTCGCCTTCGATTTGTCTCGAAACACTTGGCGGAGTCAGGAGTTTCCGGAGTACAAGGCGCAACGGTCGGCGTCGCCGGAGATGTTCAGGGGTCAGGTCGAGCTGCTCAAGGAGGTGCTCGGCGCGCTCCGGATCCCGACTCTGACCGCGGAGAACTTCGAGGCCGACGACGTGATCGCCACCCTCACCACCATCGCCACCGCCGACGGGATGTCGGTGCGGATCTGCACCGGCGACCGCGATTCGCTGCAGTTGGTGACCAAAGATGTGACCGTGCTCTACCCGGTCAAGGGCGTTTCGGAGATGACCCGTTTCACCCCGCAATCGGTGGAAACCAAATACGGCCTGACCCCGATCCAGTACCCGGACTTCGCCGCGCTGCGCGGCGACCCCTCCGATAACCTTCCCGGGATTCCGGGGGTGGGGGAGAAGACCGCCTCCAAGTGGATCCGTGATTTCGGATCATTGACCGCACTGGTGGACCGGGTTGACGAGGTCGGCGGCAAGGTCGGCATTGCCCTGCGGGAAAATCTGAACAACGTCTTGCTGAATCGGCGGCTTACCGAGTTGGTCCGTGATATCCCGTTGGAGACCGACCCAATGACGGACCTGATCGCGCAGCCGTACGACCGTGAGGCTGTCCACGACATCTTCGACCAGATGCAGTTCCGGGTGCTGCGCGATCGGCTGCTGGAGATGTTCGCCCAGACCGATGAGACCAGCACCGAGGGTTTCCAGATCCAGAGCGAGGTGCTGGGCGCCGATCAGGTGCGGGCCTGGTTGGACAACCATGCTGTCGATGCCGTGGTCGGGCTCTGGGTGCGCGGTAGTTGGATCCTGGGGACCGGTGATACCCAGCAGATCTCACTTGCCGTGGCCGATGGTTCGGCCGCCGCAATCGATGTCGTCGGGATGTCACCGGATGATGAGGCGGCGCTGGGCGCCTGGCTCAGCGACCCGGCGGCGTTGAAGGTGGGCCATCAGATCAAGTCGGCTGCCAACGTGCTCGCCGGTCGTGGCTGGGACCTGCAGGGTGTTATCGGTGACACCGAGCTCGAGGCCTACCTGGCGCTGCCGGGGCAACGCGCCTACGACCTGGGGGATTTGGCGCAGCGGTATCTGCACCGCAGCCTGGCGCCGGAGGACAACAACGTTGCCGAGGTGCAGCAGTCCCTCTTCGACGAGGTGAGCGTGGATCAGAACGACATGCTGCGGGCTTTCGCGGTGCTGGAAATGGATACCGCGCTGAAAACGCAGCTCGCCGAAACCGGTCAGCTGGAATTGCTCAACGAGATGGAGCTCCCGCTGACGATTGTGCTCGGGGAGGTGGAGCGCACCGGTATCGCGGTGGACAGCGTGTACTTGAATCGGCTGCAGTCCGATTTCACTGCCGAAGCGCAGATTGCCGCCAGGGCGGCTTATGAAGCCATCGGCAAGGAGGTGAACCTCGGCTCTCCGAAACAGCTGCAGGTGGTGCTTTTTGATGAACTTGACATGCCGAAGACCAAGAAAACCAAAACCGGTTACACCACTGATGCCGATGCGCTGGCCTGGCTGCACGAGCAGACCGAGCACCCTTTCCTCACCCACCTGTTGCGGCATCGCGATGTCACCAAGTTGCGGACGACGGTGGATGGATTGCTCAAATCCACCGCGGATGACGGGCGGATCCACACGACATTCCAGCAGACCATTTCCACCACCGGTCGGTTGTCCTCCACGGAACCGAATCTGCAGAACATTCCCGTCCGCACCGACGAGGGTCGCCTGATCCGCAAGGTCTTCGTGCCGGGCAAGGACGCGGTCGGCGCCGGCTACGAAAACCTGGTAACCGCCGATTACTCGCAGATCGAAATGCGGATCATGGCCTCGCTTTCCGGGGACGAAGGACTCATTGCAGCTTTCAACTCCGGTGAAGATCTGCACAGCTTTGTTGGCTCACAGGCCTTTGGCGTCCCGATCTCCGAGGTCTCCTCCGATATGCGTCGCCGGGTGAAGGCGATGTCATACGGACTGGTTTATGGGCTGTCGGCTTTTGGTCTCTCGGCCCAGTTGAAGATCAGTCGCGAGGAAGCGCAGGGGCAAATGGATGCCTACTTCGCCCGGTTCGGCGCGGTCCGCGACTATCTGCGCGAGATCGTCGACAAGGCTCGAATCTCCGGTTACACCGAAACCATTCTGGGGCGCCGTCGATACCTGCCCGATCTGACCAGCGACAATCGGCAACGCCGCGAGCTCGCCGAGCGTAATGCGTTGAACGCCCCCATCCAGGGCAGCGCCGCTGACGTCATCAAGGTGGCGATGCTGCGAGTTGCTCAACGCATCAAGGCCGAGGGGCTGCGCTCCCGGATGTTGCTGCAGGTACACGACGAATTGGTCTGTGAAGTCGCTGCCGGCGAGCAGGAAGCAATCACCGCCGTCCTGATCGATGAAATGGGCGGCGCCTACCCCGACTTACTGGTTCCGTTGGACGTCTCGGTCGGGTTCGGGAAGAACTGGAACGACGCCGCTCACTGAGCTTCCGTAGCTCGCCCGCCGTGTGGCAGAGTGCTGAGCGGCTTGCGCCCGACTCGCCGGATCATGGTTCGCACCCCCCAGCAGTTCGGCGGGTTGGTGGCTATCATCCTTCCTGGCGCAGCAAATGCTGTTCCTGGCCGGGACACAAGGAGCGGACATGTTCGGTTCTGACAGTTGGCGCGATCTGGGCACCAGTACGGTGCTGATCGGCGGCCTGATCAGTCTGGCAATTCTCGTCCTGTTCGTCGTGGCGTACATCAAGATCCTTACCAGGGCCGGCTACTCCGGATGGTGGGTACTGATCCTGGTCGTACCGGTCGTCAATGTCGTCATGATCCTGGTATTTGCGTTCAGACGTTGGCCGGTCCAGGAAGAGCTCGACAGGTACCGTCACCGTGCGGCCGTCGGGTACCACCCAGGCGTCGCCGGTGGCTACCAGCCGGGCGGCTACAACCCGGGGGGCTACCCGCAGAATTAGTGAGGGGGCAGCTCATCTCCGCTGAACGTGCGGGTCAGCCTGGAAGCTGACATACGAAAATTGCGGTCCCGGGGAATATCTCTCCCCGGGTGCGTGACCACTGCCCCCAGGTGCCGTCAAAATCATCCGGCCATTCCGGCTCGATAATGTCGGTCAGCACAAATCCGGCACCGACAATCTCGCGGACTCGGTCACCCAATGTCCGATGGTGCTCCACATAGGCCGGCACTCCCTCTGAGTCCACCTCGACATACGGGGCCCGGTCGAAGTAGGACGACACCGCTTGGAGTCCCTTCTCGCCCGGGTCATCCAGGAATATCCAGCGCATTGGGTGCGTCACCGAGAAAACCAAACGGCCGCCGGGTTTGAGCACCCGAGCGGTCTCGCGCATCAGCAGCGCCGAGTCGGCCACAAAGGGCACCGCGCCGAATGCACTGCAGGCAATGTCGAAACTGTTGTCTGCAAAGGGCATGGCGCAGGCATCGGCCTGAACCAGCGGCGCAACAATTCCGGTTCGTTCGCAAGCTTGCCGGGCATGGGCCAACATGCCGGCAGAAAGGTCAAAGGCAGCAACTCGGGCACCGGCCCCGACCAACCACCGAGCGCATGGTGCGGAACCGGAACCGATCTCCACAACACGCAAACCCTCAACGTCACCTAGAAGGTTAGCTTCAGCTTCTCGAACGCCTTCGGGACACCACACGAAGTCGGCGTCACCCAGGAAGGCGCCATGTTCGGCATGATAATCATCGGCGTCGGCGTCCCACCAACGGCGGTTGGCCAGTCGCGAGTCGTCCACACCGGCAACGCGTCGTTGCGGGCGGGTGGGGCCGAGAATGGATTGGGCGGTCTGGTGATGGGCACTCACGACGTCCATCATGGGGGCTCGCCGATCCGAGCAGCAACGGCGCGCGCATTTGACCTTGTGATGGGGGGCGAGGGTAATCTAGAAGGTGCGCCATGGGTCTGTGCTGCCTCTGTATGGAGCAGGCCGCCCTCGCCCGACCCTCGAAGTTGCCTATTTCTGTGTTTGTGCAGGCCGGGCCACGTTGCGGTGTCGCCGCGGAATCAGATACATGGCCATCCGCCCACGTCGGCATCCCGCCGGCAGATCCACCACCCCACCCCGGAGCAACCCAACACATGTCCGCACCCACCCGTACCGCCCCACAGGTCGCCATCAACGACATTGGGACGGCTGAGGATTTCCTCGCAGCAGTAGACCTCACCATCAAGTATTTCAATGACGGCGACATCGTCGAAGGCGTCATCGTCAAGGTTGATCGTGACGAAGTCCTGCTTGACATCGGCTACAAGACCGAAGGCGGCATCCCCTCCCGCGAGCTGTCCATCACGCCCGATGTGGACCCCAGTGAGGTTGTCAAGGTCGGCGAGCACGTCGAAGCACTTGTCCTCCAGAAGGAAGACAAAGAGGGTCGCCTGATCCTGTCCAAGAAGCGCGCTCAGTACGAACGGGCATGGGGCACGATCGAGAAGATCAAGGAAGAGGACGGCGTCGTGTCCGGCACCGTCATCTAAGTTGTCAAGGGTGGACTCATCCTGGACATCGGCCTGCGTGGCTTCCTGCCTGCATCTTTGGTCGAAATGCGCCGCGTGCGCGACTTGCTGCCCTACGTCGGTCGCGAACTCGATGCCAAGATCATCGAGCTCGACAAGAACCGCAACAACGTGGTGCTCTCCCGTCGCCAGTGGCTCGAGCAGACCCAATCCGAGGTCCGCAGCGAATTCCTCAACCAGCT
>JBBSUU010000150.1:0-7212 GCA_038234115.1 Mycobacteriales bacterium | reverse complement strand
CCATAAGGTGACGGTTTTTATCGGGGAGATCCATCCCCGTTCGGGCCCATGGCGCCGCAACTACTCTCGCCAGATCGGCAAGAGCATCCGGCAGCTGTTCAACCCCCGGATCAGTCCTTTCAGCCGACCATTCAGCCGACCTTTCAGCCGACCGGTCAGGCGGCGCCGACCGTGGAGGTGGCACCCACTTCGTCTGCTGCCGCGATGGGGCAGGCGCTTTCGGTGACGTTCGGTGGATCAACCTTGAAGGTCACGGTCCTGGACGCGACCTGGCAGCCCGGTTCAATGTGGGGGCAGATTTGGGCGCCGCCCGAGGCGGGTTTCCTGGTACTCAACATCGGAATGGAGCGAGTAGACCCCGGAGCCTCCACCGATGTCATTCCCTGGTCATCCTGGACCTACCGGTCAGGCGCGGGCGGCGAGCTGGTGCGCGCGGAATTGATCGGCGGCGGATATGACCACGGCCTGTCCAGTCCGAATCTGGCAGCCGGTGACAACATCACCGGCACCTTGACGTTCGCGGTGAAGAGTACTGAGGGATCACTGATCCTGAGCGACTTCAGTTCTGTTCTGGGGGAGTGGGCAATTGAAGCTGCTCCCGCAAGCGTGCCGCAGGTCGCCTTCGACGCGCCCGCCATCAGTCCGGTCGGTCGGTTTCCGCTGGAAGTGACGGTGCAGCAACCGGTGTGGGATGCAAGCCCGGATGCGGTTGTGGGGATGATGCCGAGGAACGGGCACCGGTTGTACGCGGACTACTGCGCCACCCTCGTGGTCACGGCAGCGGCTGCGACGGCTGCAGTGCAAGCCGCGATCCGCTACGACAGTTGGCGCTTCCGTCCGGACGCCGGCGGCGACTATCAGGGCGAGCTCGGCGAGATCTACGAAGTGTCAACAGGTGTGACATCAGTCGAAGCCGCCGTACCGGGATCCGGCAGGTTTCGGATTGATGCTCCGGCGGGGGCCGGCACACTGGCATTGGTCGGCCAGGATGGCACCTGATCTCCGCGCCCTGATCTTCGCACCCTGATCTCCGCACCCTGATCTCCGCACCGTGATTTCTGCACCGTGATGAAAGCCGACGGCTTCCGAAACGGTCGCATCCAAGCCGGCGCCCCGTGAGTCGAGCGGTGTGACCGAGTGACGAGCAGAAGATAACTGCGTCACACTTGGCCGAGGTCTATTCTATTTCCCCACGTCACAGCATCGCTTTCATTGCCCTATCAGTAAAGTTGAGTCGATAGCACTCAACTCACTTGACACATCTGGCGGGCGGGAGCATCCTTGAGTCATGTCCGCTCAACCAGGCGGGCGGAACCACCAAATTGGCAAACCAGAACCCGCAGGGCCGACCGGTTCCTGTGAGAATCACTTTTCTATCGCAGGAGGAACGCGTGTCGCGTGCCGTCGGAATCGACCTCGGAACCACCAACTCAGTAGTAGCTGTCCTCGAAGGCGGCGAGCCCACCGTCATCGCCAACGCCGAAGGGGCCCGGACCACTCCGTCCATCGTCGCCTTCGCGAAAAATGGCGAGGTCCTGGTCGGCGATGTCGCCAAGCGCCAGGGCGTCACCAACGTCGACCGCACCATCCGCTCGGTCAAGCGTCACATCGGCACCAAGTGGAATGTTGACATCGATGGCAAGGCTTACACCTCGCAGGAGATCAGCGCTCGCGTGCTGGGCAAGCTCAAGCGTGACGCGGAGGCCTACCTGGGCGAACCCGTCACTGACGCTGTCATCACCGTGCCGGCCTACTTCGATGACTCACAACGGCAGGCCACCAAGGACGCCGGTGAAATTGCCGGTTTGAACGTGCTCCGCATCGTCAACGAGCCGACCGCTGCGGCATTGGCCTACGGCCTGGACAAGGGCGACAAAGAGCAGACCATCCTCGTCTTCGACCTCGGCGGCGGGACGTTCGACGTGTCGCTGCTCGAAATCGGCGACGGAGTTGTCGAGGTCAAGGCCTCCTCCGGTGACAACCACCTCGGTGGCGATGACTGGGATGAGCGCGTCGTCAACTGGTTGGTCGCGAAGTTCAAGGCCGCCAACGGCATTGACCTGACCAAGGACAAGATGGCCATGCAGCGGATTCGTGAATCCTCTGAGAAGGCCAAGATCGAACTGTCCTCCTCGCAGTCGACCTCCATCAACCTGCCGTACATCACGGTGGACGGTGACAAGAACCCGCTGTTCCTGGACGAGTCGCTTTCTCGCGCCGAATTCCAGAAGATCACCTCCGATCTGCTGGACCGCACCCGCACCCCGTTCCACCAGGTGATCAAGGACGCCGGCGTTACCGTTGGCAAGATCGACCACGTCGTTCTCGTTGGCGGCTCCACCCGGATGCCGGCTGTCACCGATCTGGTCAAGGAACTCACCGGTGGTAAGGAGCCCAACAAGGGTGTCAACCCGGATGAGGTTGTTGCTGTCGGTGCTGCTCTGCAGGCCGGAGTCCTCCGCGGTGAAGTGAAAGACGTTCTGCTGCTTGATGTCACCCCGCTGTCCCTGGGTATCGAAACCAAGGGTGGCATCATGACCAAGCTGATCGAGCGCAACACCACCATCCCGACCAAGCGCAGCGAAACCTTCACCACCGCCGAGGACAATCAGCCCTCCGTGCAGATCCAGGTTTTCCAGGGCGAACGCGAAATCGCCGCCTACAACAAGAAGCTCGGTATGTTCGAGCTGACCGGGCTGCCGCCGGCCCCACGGAACGTGCCGCAGATCGAAGTCACCTTCGATATCGATGCCAATGGCATCGTGCATGTCTCGGCCAAGGACCTGGGCACCGGCAAGGAACAGTCGATGACCATCACCGGTGGCTCCGCGCTACCGAAGGATGACATCGACCGGATGATGCGTGAAGCCGAGGCCCACGCCGACGAGGACAAGGCCCGCAAGGAAGAGGCCGAAGTCCGCAACCAGGCAGAAGCTCTTGTCTATCAAACCGAGAAGTTCGTCAAGGACAACGACGAGAAGCTGCCGGCTGAGCCGAAGGAGAAGGTCAACGAGGCCATTGTGCGGGTCAACGCCGCTCTGAAGGGCACCGATCTGGCCGAGTTGAAGTCTGCGGTCGAGGTGCTGGCCAACGAATCTCAGGTGCTGGGCTCCGCCCTGTACAACCAGGAGCAGGCCGACGGAAGCGCTGCTTCCTCTGAAGGGTCTGCGTCGAGCGGTGAAGAAGAGATCGTCGACGCCGAGATCGTCGAGGATGTTCCTGAGAGCGACAAGAAGTAATGACCGATCCAAAAGCCAGCGATCCCAGTACCCAAGGAGAGGAACCCGTCATCTTCCGCGACAAGCGCAAGGACGATCCGGAGACCGGTGAAGTCCGCGAATCTGAGACCGACTCGGCCGCAACCGAGACCGATGCAGAACTTACTCAGCTGGCCGCCCAGTTAGCCGAACGCACGACCGATCTGCAGCGGGTTTCGGCCGAGTATGCCAACTACCGCAAGCGGGTGGACCGCGACCGGGATGCTCTGGTCAGTAATGCCAAAGCGGCGGTGGTTACCGAACTGCTGGTCGTCCTTGATGATCTCGAGCTGGCGAAGTCTCATGGCGATCTGACCGGTGCCTTCAAGGCGGTGGCCGATCGGCTGACCTCGACGCTGGAACGATTGGGGCTGCAGGCTTTTGGTGAGCTGGGTGATGAATTCGATCCCTCGCACCATGAAGCTGTGCAGTTCGGCACCTCGCCTGATGTCACCTCGCAGGTGATCTCGCTGGTGATGCGCCGAGGCTTCTCATTCAAGGAAAAGCTCATCCGTGCAGCTGTTGTCGGTGTGACCGGGCCCGAACACGAAGTGTCGCCGAGCTCCGATGACGTGGTCAGGGCCGCCGAGGAAATCTTGGAGGCCGAGTTGGTCGCCGACGATGCTGATCGCGCCGACGATGCAGCGGCTCGCGCCGAGCAGGGTGACAACGCGGCCCCGGGCATCACCGCCGAGGCCGACGAGTCCAACGAAAAGTAGCAAATACAACGGATCTCGGCAGGTTCGATCAATCATCATTGATCGAACCTGCCCAGACCGGTTTAACCAGAGCCAGACCGGTTTAACCAGAGCCGGACCGGTTTAACCAGAGCCAGACCGGATTGACCTGAGCTCAGACCGGTTCATCAAGAAAGGAGGTGCCGAGTGAGTGCACAGGATTGGGTCGAGAAGGACTTCTACAAGCTGTTAAGCGTCTCGAAGACCGCAACGGCTGCCGAAATCAAGAAGGCCTATCGAAAGCTCGCTCGGGACCTGCACCCCGACAAAAATCCCGGGAACAAGGTTGCCGAGGAGAAGTTCAAGGCTGTTTCGGAGGCCTATGACGTACTTTCCGACGACACAAAACGCAAAGAATACGACGAAGCGCGAAGCCTCTTCGGGTCCGGCGGAATGCGTCGACCGGGCACCGGTGGGGGCCAGGGCGGATTCGATTTGAATGACTTGCTGAACCGGCAGGGCGGCGGTGGCGGCGGCGGCGGATTTAATGTCTCCGATCTGTTCGGCGGCATGTTCAACGGTGGCGGCGGTGGAACCAGGCAGCAGCGCCCCCAACGTGGCGCTGATAACGAAGCATCCGTGCAGATCTCATTTTCCGACGCGGTGCACGGGGTCACCATTCCCCTGCAGCTCGGCGAACGTCGCGGCTGCCCGACGTGCCACGGCACCGGGGCGAAACCCGGTACCAGCGCGCACGATTGCCCGCGCTGCCAGGGACGCGGCCTGATCACCCGTAACGAGGGTGCCTTTGCACTCTCCGAACCGTGCTCCAATTGCGGCGGCAGTGGTTCGATCATCGATCAGAAGTGCCCGACCTGCCACGGTGAGCGCACCGTGATGACGAACAAGACCTTAACCACCAGGATTCCGGCCGGCGTCACCGATGGTCAGCGAATTCGGTTGGCCGGTAAGGGATCCGCCGGATCTCATGGTGGGCCCGCCGGAGATCTCCTGGTCACCGTACGGGTTGGCTCGCATCCGTTCTTCGACCGAACCGGCGACAACCTCACGCTGCGGGTCCCGGTTACTTTCCCGGAGCTGGCGCTAGGAAGTTCCTTGCGAGTGCCGACCCTGGATGACGTCGGCGGTCTCAAGCTGGTGACTCTTCGGGTACCCGCCGGCACCAAATCCGGTGGCAAGTTTCGGGTCCGGGGCGCTGGGGTTCGCCGGAAGAATGGTGTTACCGGCGACATGATCGTGACGGTCGAGGTCGCGGTGCCGGCCAAGCTCAATCAGGCTGCCGAGAAAGCATTGCGGGAGTATGCGGCCGCCCAGACCGACGATCCGCGGGCATCGCTCAATAGTGCGCTGGCGAAAGCCGGCTTCGGGGTTGCCGGTGACACTTCGCCCGATGACATCGGAGCGGGACGCCACCGCACGGACGAAGAAAGGGCCGCTGCCGCCGGAACTGATGCTGCCGGGGGGAATTGATTGTGATGACACCTCCCCAGCGCCCCGTCGGCGGACAATCGCGTGACTTCGACGAGCTGACTCCGCTTTTCGTGATTTCGGTCGCTGCGGAGCTGGCCGGCATGCACGCGCAGACACTGCGGTCCTATGACCGCGAGGGTCTGGTGTCACCCGGTCGAACTGCAGCCGGCGGGCGTCGGTACTCGCAGCGTGACATCTCGCTCTTGCGCGAGGTGCAGCGGTTGAGCCAGGAAGAGGGCGTCAATCGGGCCGGCATCAAGCGGATCATCGAACTCGATGCCCAAGTCCTGGCACTGCAGACCAGGCTCTCGGAGATAGTGACCGAGTTGGCCGTCACCCGGGCGCAGATGCGGAGCGTGCAAGAGCAGTCGACGAGTGCCGTAGCGGATGCCTCGGCGGCGGTGCACGCGTCCTACCGCCGCGATATCGTGCCATGGAAAGCTGCCGGGTCGGCAATCGTCACCTGGACGCCGCCAAGACGTCGCTCTTGAGCGGGTCGAGATTTTATCCGAGCCAGCCGCTGATTTCACCGTCATCGGCGCGATCCCAGGCATCGGCGAAATCGTCGTAGGCGCTGAGTACATTGTTCTGCGCAACCGCATGCATCCGGCCGAAGACAAAACCCGCCGGGCCGGTGGTCCTCGGATCCGTGGCCAGGCTAACCAGCAGTTCTGCAGTGAGTAGGGAATCGCGGTATTCGGTGAGGATCTCCTGGATTTCCTCGACGCCGGCGGCAAAAACTACGGCGTCGGTTCCCAGCGCGATTCCGGCCAGTTCGGCCGCATAACGAACTGAAGTGGCACTCCGACGCACCTTGTCCAGTCGATCCGAATTGTCCGGCGCGGCCAGGGCCACATCCGCCATTTTCCGGACCCTGGCCCAGGATGACGCGACCAGCGCCGGTAGTACGCGGCCGGCCGAAACGTAACGGGTGCCGGCCATGGGGGCATCGGCAATGAACGCGTCCAGGTCGCGCAGCAACCGCAGTAAGCGCGGCCCGTCGAGCCAGACGCGGAGCCGGTCAACCGCGGTGTGGCGATCCTCGGAGATCCGGAGGTGCAGGACGGCACGTGCCTCCGCAGCGAAATCGATCGGTTCCTCCGTCAGCTCGAGTTCCAGCCGTGAGAGTAGGACATCGCCATCTCGGATCGGACCCAGCAACTTGTGCAACGATTTCAATTCCCTGGCCAATTTCTGGACCGGCTCAGCTTCGAACATCGAGCGGTAGACCGAGAGCGCACTACGCAGTTTGCGCAGGATGGTCCGGACCCCTTCTGCGGCGTCCGGGGATCCGAGCCGGAGCGCGATATCACCTTCCACCAGGGCGTTTCGATAACGGGACAAGCCTCCCAGCACGACCAGATGAGCGTCCGTGCGTCGGTTTGCCGGGGTCAGAAAGGAGGGTCGCCGGCTTGGCTGCCTGCCCGCTGCCGCCAGGGCGGCACTCAACTTCGAGACCGACTGCGACGGGGTGGCGCCGGCTTGCAAAAGTTTTTCCACCGCCGATTCCAACTGCTCGCCGGTTCCGCGCACTATCTCGACTTCGATTTCACGCCAATTGGTCTGCCGTCCGGGCCGGGATTGCGGCGGGCCGGCGGTGACCTGATCGTCGGCAATTTCCAGCAGTTCGGTACCGGCGGCATCGAACAGGGACATCGAGGTGCGAGTGGTGTGCACGCGGGCAACCGGCGCCAGGGCGGCGCCCCGTGCTGCGCCGTGAACGATCTGGGCCAGCTCCTGCGGAACTGTGAGGGTGTCGGCCGAGGCGTCCAAGGTGACGGCAAGTT
>JBBSUU010000149.1:0-7242 GCA_038234115.1 Mycobacteriales bacterium | reverse complement strand
GGCTGCGCTACAGTTCCCGGGCGCGGATATCGAAGCACCGCAACTGGTCTCGGTGGAGGTATTGGACGGCCGCCCGTCTGCCTTCATGACGGTGACGGCCGCGGAGTTGCTGCGCGAGATTTCAGCATCCCATCCGGTGGTGCCCTGTACCACCCGGACGCTCGAGCAATTCAATAGAGTTCACCTGCCGTTGGCGCCCAACGGCCGTGACCAGTACGCCATCGCCAGCAACGGTGGAACCATTGTTTTGAATGGTTATCCGGACCGATCATGGCGGCGAGACCTGGACAGGAATATTGCAGACCAGGGTGTTTCGTTGCACGATGTCAAGGAGGAGTTGAAAGCTCGGTCCGACGCAGACTGGGTGATCAAACGGCGAAGCGCCGATCACCTGTTCTGCTATCTGGTGGTGAATTTGGCCCAGGTCCCGGCGGGATTCATCTCCGAGTGGCAGCAGTGGTGCGAAGACCGGGGCTGGCGAATCTCCGTCCAGGGCCGCAAAATCTATTCGATCCCCAAGGCGCTGTCCAAGTCAGCGGCGATGAACGAGGTCGCATCGCGGCTCGGCGCTGAGCGGGTCATTGCCGCCGGTGACGGTGGTTTGGACTCGGACATGTTGGAGGCGGCCGATTGTGGCATCCGCCCCCGACATGGGGAACTGGCCCAGATGGACTGGAACCGCCCCCATGTCGACGTGACCGAGAACATCGGTGTGTTGGCCGGCGAAGAAATGGTGCGTTGGTTCGCCGCCCAAGCCGGGTAACTACCGGGACTGGTTAGATGTTGACTCCGAAGTCGCGGGCGATGCCGCCGAGGCCGGAGGCATAGCCCTGACCGACGGCACGGAACTTCCACTCGGCGCCGTTGCGGTAGAGCTCGCCAAAGATCATCGCGGTCTCGGTGGAGGCATCCTCGCCAAGATCGAAGCGGGCGATCTCGGCGTGCGTCTGCCGATCGACCACTCTGATGAAGGCGTTGCTGACCTGGCCGAATGATTGCGATCGCGCCAGGGCATCGTGGATGGATACCGGGAAGATGATGGCGGCCACATTTGCCGGAACCGCAGGCAAGGACACGTTGATGCTCTCATCGTCGCCCTCACCCTCACCGGTGAGGTTGTCGCCGGTGTGCTCGACGGAGCCGTCGGGGGAGCGCAAATTGTTGTAGAACACGAAGTGGGAATCCGAGAGCACCCTGCGGTCCTGCCCGACCAGTAGCGCGCTGGCGTCCAGATCGAAGTCGACACCGGTGGTCTGTCGCACGTCCCAGCCGAGCCCGATACTCACTTCGGTCAGGTTGGGCGCCGTTTTCGTCAGGGAAACGTTGCCGCCTTTGGCCAGGGTCACGGTCATCTTTTGGGCTTCCTTAACTGATTGGGGAGATTGTCGAGATTGAATTGTTTCTCCTTTCGACCCTACCCGGACGACTGGACCGGCGTCTGGCGCCGCTCGAAGACCTCACGGGGGTAGCAACCTCGCAGCGGTCACCCGATCTCGGTCCAGGCCAAGAGATCATCGACGGTCTTGGTGTTGATGATGCGGGCGGCGGGAATCTGGCATTTCTCCGCACGTTCCGCGCCGTAGGCACGAAAGTCCAGTTGGCCGGGGGCGTGGGCATCGGTGTCGATACTGAAATCGCAACCGAGCGCCACCGCTTCTCGGAGTAGCTCGAGCGGTGGATCGAGTCGTTCCGGGCGGCTGTTGATCTCCACCGCCACCGAGTGTTCCACGCAGGCTGCGAAGACCGCGGCGGAGTCGAACTGGCTCGGTGGCCGGGTGCCCCGGCCGCCGGTGATCAACCGGCCGGTGCAGTGCCCCAGAATATCGGTGTGCGGGTTTTCGATCGCCCGCAGCATCCGCGTGGTCATCGTGGCCCGATCCGAACGTAGCTTGGAATGTACTGAGGCAACAACGATGTCGACCCGAGCCAGCAGTTCCTCGCTCTGGTCCAGCGTCCCGTCCTCGTTGATATCGCACTCGATTCCGGTCAGCAGTCGAAATGGTGCCAATCGTTCATTGACCTTGGCCACGATATCCAGCTGTTTCTTCAGGCGGTCGGCAGTCAGTCCGTTGGCCACCGTGAGCCGGGGTGAATGATCGGTGAGGGCCAAATATTCATGGCCGAGTTCCATCGCGGTGATTGCCATCTCCTGCAAGGGGCTGCCGCCGTCACTCCAATCGCTGTGGGAATGCAGATCGCCGCGCAACGTCGCCAAGATCTCGGCGCCACCGGTCGTCAACGGGGCGTAGTCCTTTTCCAGGTCGGCGAGGTAGTCCGGGAGCCGGCCGCGGCAGGCCTGTTCCACCACCAATGCGGTCTTGGGGCCGATGCCCGGCAACGCCTTGAGAGTCCCCGCGGCGGCTCGCTTCTCCACTTCCGCCGGCCCCAGCCCGGCGATGGTGATGGCGGCATTGCGGAACGCCTTGACCCGGTGGGTCGGGGCCAGGGTGCGTTCGAGCAGGAAGGAGATCCGACGCAGCGCGGCAACTGGTTCCATGGGCCATCACCCTAGTCCGAGCAGGACCAGCCCTGGCGGGGTGGACCAGTTGACTGCGTCCACCCCGCCGTGGCCGGCCCCTGGCGCTACCCTCGAGCCATGAGTGTGGCGCAGATCCTCCCCGTACCCGGCCCGGACGGCCGCACCAGAGATGTCCGAATCACCAGCCCCGATCGGCAGATGTGGCCCGACATCGGCGTCACCAAATGGGAACTGGCCAACTATGTGGCGCGGGTCAGCGACGGACTGCTACCGGCCCTGTTCGACAGACCCGTTACCCTGCAGCGCTTTCCCGATGGTATCGAGGGCGAAATGTTTTACTCCAAGAACCCGCCCCGGGGCGTTCCGGAGTACACCAAGACCGTAATGTGCACCTACCCATCCGGTCGCAAACACGCACAGTTGGTGACCCATGAGATCGCCAGCGCGGTGTGGGCGGTTCAAATGGGCACCGTGACATTTCACCCCTGGCCGGTTCGCAGCGCTGACAACAACAATCCCGACGAGTTCCGGATCGACCTGGACCCGCAACCTGAACGGAAGTTTGCTGATGTGGTGGAGGCTGCCCTCACTCTGAAGACCGTGATGGAGGAGATCGGTCTGACACCGTTCGTCAAGACATCAGGAAACCGTGGCCTGCACATCTTTGCCCGCATCACAGCGACGCAGGAGTTTCTCCAGGTTCGTCATGGAGTGATCGCGGTGGCCCGCGAACTGGAGCGCCGGCTTCCGGAGTTGGTCACCACGGCTTGGTGGAAGGAGGAGCGCGGGGAGAAGATCTTCGTCGACTTCAATCAGGCCTGCCGAGATCGCACCATTGCCTCGGCCTACAGCCCGCGGCCGCTGCCGGGGGCTCCGGTATCGATGCCGGTTACCTGGGCGGCCCTGAAGGATATCGCCCCGCAGGACTTCACGGTCCGTACCGTCCCCGGCATCCTGGCTGCCGACGGCGATGCCTGGCGCGGGATGGATGATACCGCAGGGGATGTCGAGGCCGCCCTCGCGCTGTGGGATCTGGATATCGAGCGTGGGCTCGGGGAGATGAACTTCCCGCCCGACCATCCGAAGATGCCGGGTGAGCCGCCGCGGGTACAACCCAGCAAGAAGAACGAGGCCAACTGGCCGAAGGACTGACCGAGCAGTAGCGGTGGTGGCGACTGGGTCCGCACTTGAACCGGGTTATCCGATCAGGACGGAATCCAAATCGTAGGCGATCGCGCGCTCGACCTGAGACAATTTGCACGACTCCGCTTCTCGGTCCGGGCGCCAGCGCAAGAAGGTTACGGCGTGGCGGAACCGCAAACCTTCCAACTGGTCGAACTTCACCTCCACCACCCGTTCCGGCCGAAGCCGAACGAAACTGACGTCCTTGCTGCCGCTGAAGCGACTCCGATCGGTCTCGCCTGTGACCGCCGCACCCTCGTCATCAACGACGACCAACGCCGCAAGTTCGTCGATCAACTCCAGGCGTCGCACATTGGTGAAGGCAGCGATGCCGCCGACATTGATCAAGTCACCGTCATCGGTGTACAGACCCAGCAGCAACGAACCAACGCCCTGCCCCGACTTGTGCATCCGATAACCCAGCAATACCGCGTCCGCAGTTCGAGAATGCTTGATCTTCAACATCGATCGTTTTCCATACTGGTACGGCAGCGCCAGCGGCTTGGCCATCACCCCGTCCAACCCGGCGCCTTCGAACTGCTCGAACCAACGGATGGCCTCGTCGGCGTCGGTGCTCACCCTGGTGAGATGAATGGGCGCATCGGGTGCGACTTCGGACATCACCTGCTCAAGGAGTTCACGGCGCTGCGAGAACGGACGGGAGGTGAGATCTTCATCGTCCAGCGCCAGTAGGTCGAAACAAATCAGTTCTGCCGGTGTCTGCATCGAGAGTTTGGTGATCCGGGATTCTGCGGGGTGTATCCGCTGCGACAACGACTCCCAATCCAGCCTCTGGGCTCCCGCCTCGCCGGCTCTCACCACGATTTCCGCGTCGATTGCGCAACGTGACGGCAGGTGCGCCAGCACAGCCTTGGCAACTTCGGGGAAGTAGCGGGTCAGCGGTTTGAGTCCGCGGCTTGCCAGTTCGACCTCGTCGCCATCGCGAAGAATGATGCAGCGGAAGCCATCCCATTTGGGTTCATACAGCAGTCCGCCGGTCACGGATTCCTGCGCCGGGACCTTCGGGACGGCCTTGGCAAGCATGGGGGAGACCGGCAGTTCGATCGGCAACTTCATGTGTGTATTGTCGCGCCCCGGTCGAGCAACGACAATATCTACCGCAACCGGCACATCGGAACATCTGCACCTCGGGGAAATCTGGACTCGGGCGCTGCTGGTCAATGCGCAGATGGGTGATGCCTGTGTGGCCGCAGAAGAGGTTGCCAATGAAGCGGTGGTTAGTCTTACCCGGGTGAACAACCTCAGCTTCTCCGACACCCTTGATGCCGTGCGGAGTGCGCAAGAGCGACTGCTCGAAGATGCCCGGCAACTTTCGGAATCGGGGATGCGGGAGGAATCACTGCTGCCCGGCTGGACTCGAGGGCACGTGCTCACTCACCTGGCCAGAAATGCCGATGCACAGAATCGCCTGATCCTTGGTCTCAAGCAGGGAAGGACGACCCCGCTGTATCCGGGGGGACAGGAGGCCAGAGCGGCGGCGATCGAGGAAGGCGCAGGCAGACCTGTCAATTTAATGCTCGCCGATCTCGAGTTCAGCGGAAACAGGGTGTTGGCTGCGATGGCCGCGCTCACCGACACAGAACTCGTCGAGACAGTGGCGTGGCGGCGGCCCGTGACCGCATCGTTCTTACCGCACCTTCGATGGCGCGAACTGGAGATCCACCACCTCGACCTGAATCTCGGCTATACGATAAACGACTGGCCCACCGAGTTCGTTGATGCCTGTTTGGCCACTGAACTCCCGTTGCTCGCCGATCGGGCGCCAAATATCGAACGACCAAAGGTGCCGGATTCTGAGCTCCTGGCCTGGTTGATAGGACGCCCGAGCGATCCCACGCTTCCGCAACTGTCGGCCTGGCTCTGACGCCGCGCAGTTTCGTTCTGGAGCGGACTTGGGGTTGGAAAAGGCACCCGCCGCCGAGCTGTCACGGTTGGCGTCCCCGACGTCACTGTGAGTCGCGACACAGTGGGTGGGCATTCAGGCAAATGGGGGTTCGCACCCTGATTGATCGATAATGGGACTGCCAAATTCGCGTTCCGCGCATCGTGACGCGAGGCGTAAGTGGGGCGCAGTGTGGTCGCGCAACGTGTATCGGATGGTTTACCCGATGGCAGCTTGACAAGTGCCGATGGCCACCACCAGCCACTGTGTGTGACTGTCTGTCACAGCGGTGATGGTTCGCAAACGGACCCGACGGGTCTGTCAAGAATGTCTACGATTGCGAAAAGTCTGATCGCGCAACGACGTCTGGTACAGATGAATGCTATCTGATCCTTCCAGGACTGTTCACAGAGAGTGAAGAGGGGGGATTATTACCTCCCCCCCAGAGCGGCTGTGGCAAGCCCGGAATCCGCAGCACCGGGGCCACTTCCATCCACCAACAGGTGACTTTTGTCGAATGTGACGAATCTCTGTGCAAAACCACCCGAACGGCGTAAGCTCCCCTCATCCTCTTCGGACTCAGCAAAAGAGCCGTCCGCAGGGGCCGACAACAACCGTCCTGGAGCCACTCGCCGGCTCCCGAATAGCTCAAGGTCAACCGTGGGAATAAGTCGTACCAATGCCCTGCGTGGCGCACATCGCCCGACCGTAGGTTCGACGGCGGCGACCCAAGGTAGTCGGGCCGGCGGCAGTATCAGAAGGGCGCTGGGAGCTTCCTCGCTGTCGGCGCTGATGATGTTGTCCGGGGTGCTCGGAATCAGCGCGGCTTACGCAGATCCGTCCATCGAGCTGGCGCCGGCCGCCTCGCTCGCGTTGATCCCCGCAGCAAGTTGCACCATCGCGGCGCCGATGGCCCTCACCGTACCGACCGCCCGCACCGCCGGCGCCAACGTCGACGGCGTTTTTGACGGAACCGCACTGCGGGCGGCCCAGGTAGATGTCGCGGCGAGCATCGTCAAGGTCGGCAACGACCTGGGGATCACCCATCGAGGAATCAAAATCGCCCTCGCGGTCGCGATGGATGCTTCGTCCCTGACTCCGAACGTCGTGAACGTGCCATTCGTCGGGTTGTATCAACAGCAAGCCGATCCGGCGTCCGGGTTGTACGAGGACCAAGATCGCGCCGACGTCACCGGCGCCGCGACGATGTTCTTCAACCAACTGACAAAGCGAGTACCCGGCTATGACACCGACACCCGCGCCGATTGGCAGCTCGGTGAGATCGTCCAGGAGTCAGGTCACGGCAAGGATTTCGACCACTGGGCAGGACTCGCCGCGCAACTGCTGATCACGGTGACAGCTTCGCCACAAGTATTGGATGTGTCCACCGCTGACCTTGCCGTGGCCGGCATTACCTCGACCGTGCAACGGAACGCATTCACCGGCCGACCCGTTGCAGCCGGGTTCAACGGCACGATCAATGTGCAAATTTCGCTGCCCGCTCTGCGCGGTAATGGATCTGCTTTTGCTCCCACCGCGGCTCCTGATGCGGACGCCGTTACCTCACCAGTGGCAGTCGCCGGGCCCACCACTTCGGCCGGTACCAACGACGCGGCCGGCGCCGTCATCGCCGATTCAAACAGCCCCGGTTCCACCAGTACCGGTGCGACCGCCACGC
>JBBSUU010000148.1:0-7257 GCA_038234115.1 Mycobacteriales bacterium | reverse complement strand
TCGTTCGTGGTGGCGGGCGACTCCAAGCAGATGCCACCGACGTCGGTGATGATGAGCGGTACCAGCGCCGCGGACACCGAATTGGTGGGACCGGAAGGGGTGGCCGGTCAAGACATTTTTGGCGACGATGCCGATTCTGAAGCCGATCCAGCTCCGTCGGATGCGGATTCGATCTTGATGGAAGCAGTGGAATCCGGTCTACCGCAGGTGTGGTTGTCCTGGCACTACCGCAGCCGGGATGAATCGCTGATCGCGTTTTCCAACCAGCATTACTATTCCGGTGGACTGGCCAGCTTTCCAGCGCCGGGTGGTGATCCCAGTGTGGGTGTCCGTCGGATCCGGGTGCTCGGTAATTTCGAACGAGGCACCGCCGGATCGCGAACCAACCCGGTCGAGGCAGCGGCCGTGGTTGCCGAGATCGGCCGTCGACTGGCAGACCCCAGTTGCGGCGGTCAATCACTGGGCGTTGTCACCTTCAACATTCAGCAGCGGGACCTGATCTCAAACCTGTTGGAGGACAGCAAGGATGAAGCCATCTTGGCGGCTCTGGCTGACGCGGAGGGGGCCGAGCAGATCCTTGTCAAGAATCTGGAGAACGTCCAGGGCGATGAGCGCGACGTGATCCTGTTCTCGCCGGCTTATTCGGTCGATCCGTCGTCAGGCCGGTTACCACTGAACTTCGGGCCGTTGTCCAACGCCGGTGGCGAACGTCGGCTGAATGTGGCGATCACCAGGGCCAGAAGGCAAGTGCTGTTGTTCACTTCTTTTGACCCGTCCGACATCGACCTGCGGCGAACATCGGCGTTGGGAACCCATCACTTCCGGGCTTATCTGGAGTCTGCCGCGTTGGATGGTGCGCCTTTAGGGCCGGATCCAGTGCCAGATGCAGTGCGGGCGCTGGGGGCCGATTCGTTGCCGGGATCCCGATTGCGTCAAGAGATTGCACAGGCGCTGGTGGAGCGTGGCATGGTGGCCCAGACGGAGTTCGGTTTGTCATCCTTCAAGGTGGACATAGCAGTACGCCGTCCGGGAAGCGCGAGTTGGCAGGTGGCAATTATGATCGACGGTCCGCAGTGGCTCGCGCGAGGAACGGTGTCCGACCGCGACGGTACCCCCGGTTTGCTGCATTCGATGATGGGATGGCCTGCGGTACAGCGGATTTGGTTGCCGCACTGGGTGAATAACCGTGCCGAGGTGCTGGCCAGGATTATTGATGTGCTGCCCGATGAGTAGGTTTCGGGCTGCGCTGGTGGGGTATTTGGAGTGGGGCACCGCAAAGGCGTTGACGAACTCACAACCGGGGGTCGAAGTGGTTGAGCAGGCACCTGTGCAGCACCGGGGTTGGGGCTGGGCGCAATCCCGCGAGCCCCAACAATTCTGATGGCCGATTTCGATGTGGTGGTAGTCGGGAGCGGGCCCAATGGGCTCGCGGCAGCTGTCACCATGGCTCGCGCCGGTCTGAAGGTGCAGGTGCGGGAGCAAGCCGGCACCCTCGGTGGCGGCACGCGAACCGGTGAATTGATGATGCCCGGCGCAATCCATGACATTTGTTCTGCGGTGCATCCGATGGCGTTGGCCTCGCCGTTCTTCCGGGCATTCGAGTTGGCCGCGCGCATCCAGCTGGTGGTGCCGGAAATTTCTTATGCGCACCCGGTGACGCCGGGCAGATCTGGTATCGCCTACCGGGATCTGGGTCGCACAGCCGCCGGGCTCGGCGTCGATGGCAGTGCCTGGCAGCGACTGTTCGAACCCTTGGTCAGCCGCTCCGAGCGCATCCTGGAGTTTACCTCCGACCAATTGCTCCAGATTCCACGACATCCGTTGGCAGCAGCTGTCTTCGGGACTCGTGTTCTCGAGCAGGGTAGCGGAGCCTGGAATCTTCGGTTCGCCTCAGATGTGGCACCGGCGATGCTGACCGGAGTCTGCGCGCACTCGCTGGGCACGATGCCGGCGCTGGCCTCGTCCGGCGCGGGACTGCTACTGGCCACCTTGGCGCATACCGTCGGTTGGCCGGTCCCTGTTGGTGGCTCGCAGAGCATTGCCAACGCTATGGTGGCCGATCTTGTCGAACACTCCGGAAGTGTCGAGACCAATTGCGAAGTAACAGATCTCGGTCAGATTGATGCTTCGGCGGTGATGCTCGATGTCGCTCCAAAAGGATTGCTCAAAATCGCCGGCGGCCGGCTCCCGGATCGATACGCCCGTCGGCTGGCCAACTTTCGATACGGTGACGGCGCCGCCAAAATCGACTTTGTGCTCTCCGGACCGGTGCCATGGGCAGATCCGGAATTGGCCAATGCTCCTACCATTCACATCGGCGGCACCCGAGCCGATGTCGCCCTGGCCGAGAACGAGGTCGCGCGGGGTCGGTATCCGGACAAGCCGTATCTGCTGCTGGTCCAACCCAGCATTGCCGATCCGACAAGGGCGCCGGCAGGATTGCAGACGTTGTGGGCCTATACCCATGTGCCCCGCGGGTCGAGGGTCGATATGGCAGAGGCAATGATCGCTCGCATCGAGGAGTTCGCACCGGGATTTCGGGAAGTTATAGTTGATCAGCATTCGGTGTCGGCCGCGCGGCTGTCCGAATACAGCCCCAATTATGTTGGCGGCGACTTCAGCGCCGGTGCGGTCAACGTTCGGCAGTTGATCCAACGTCCCGTGGTGTCCCGAAAGCCCTGGCGTACCCCACTTCCCGGGGTCTACCTGTGCTCGTCGTCGACCCCGCCCGGGCCGGGCGTCAATGGCATGGCCGGGTTCCTGGCGGCACGCACGGCATTGCGGGATGTATTTGGCCTAGACCCTGGCTTCCTTGGGATTGAACCCGGCTAGTCTCGGCAGATGCCCGGCTACCGTCTGGGCGGCTGACGTGCGGTGAACGGGAGGACCCATGCCTACTGATCATCGGATGGCCAGGGCAGGTTCGGCCGGCTTCTGCGTGCTTGTCCTGCTGATGGCCATGGTGGCGGCCTGTACCAACAAACCGGCCGATTCAGCACCTGTGCTGTCGTCGGCACTGAGCGCCGATCAGGTGGTGGCTTCGGTCCCGGCCGGGATGACTCCGCAATTGTTGACCAGAGCGGGCAAGTTGGAAGAGTCATATATGGCGGCGCAGATCTCCGGGACTTTGGTCGTTGACCTCAGCACTTCGTGTGTGGCGATTCAGACTGAAGGAGTTACGGTGCAACTCGAGTGGCCAAGCGGTTACTCGGTGGCAATGGACGGCGATATTGCCAGGGTGAGCGATCAGAACGGCGTAGTCATTGGCACCGTTGGGCAGTCATTTACCGCCGGCGGGGGCGGTATCCATGTCGAGACTTGGCCCGGTCCGCTTCTTCCCTGCATCACCACTCAACACGCGTTCTCGGTGGCGCCCAGGTACTAATCCGTCTTGAACAAGCGCAGGAGAAACCAAAAAGCTCCGATCGCAGATGCGATCAGAGCCTCTCGATGCCAAGACTTTAGTTCAGGGCGATGGTCTTGATGATGCTGGCGCCCGGGATGACGGCGCTGGTGGTTGCGGTGATTCCGGCCTGACGCATCAGGGTCTGCACGTCGCGCTTCTGTTCCGGCAGCATGATCGTGATGACGGTACCGGCAGCGCCGGCCCGTGCGGTCCGACCGGAGCGGTGCAGATACGCCTTGTGCTCGCTCGGCGGGTCGAGGTGGACGACCAGTTCAATATCGTCCACGTGAATACCACGAGCAGCAATATCGGTGGCAATCAATACCTTTGCCTTACCCGAGGTGAAGGCGGCGAGGTTGCGCTCGCGGGCGTTTTGCGAGAGGTTGCCGTGCAGATCAACCGCAGCGATGCCCAACTTGTTCAGCTGCTCGGCCCACTTCTTGGCGCCGTGCTTCGTCCGGGTGAACATCAGGCGCTTGGCGCCGGAGTTGGCCAGTTCGCGGATGACCTGGCCACGATCATTGGCGTTGACCGCAAACACGTGGTGCTCAAGGGTTTCCACCGTTGAGGTCTCGCTGTCCACCGCGTGTACGGCCGGGTCATTGAGGAAATCATTGACCAGGACCGAGATCCCGTTGTCCAGGGTGGCTGAGAACAGCAACCGCTGACCGTTCGGGTCGGTGGCGCGCAGTAACCGGCGGACACCGGGCAGGAAGCCGAGATCGGCCATGTGGTCTGCCTCGTCGAGCACGGTGACCTGAACATCGGACAGATCAACATGATTGCCGGTGATCAGGTCTTCGAGCCGCCCGGGGCAGGCGATGACGATATCCACGCCGGACCGCAGTGCGGAGGTCTGGGAGCCGTAACCGACACCGCCGAAGATGACCACGGTCTTGAGACCGGCAGCGCGGGCCAGCGGGGCAATGGTGCGCTCGACCTGCAGGGCCAGCTCACGGGTCGGGAGTAGGACCAGCCCACGCGGCTTGTGCGGACGACGGGGACCACCGATGAGCCGAGTAACGAGGGGGATGGCGAAGGCGATTGTCTTGCCGGAGCCGGTCTTTCCGCGACCGAGGACGTCGCGGCCGGACAGGGTGGCCTCCAGAGTGGCCGACTGGATCGGGAACGGCGATTCGGCCCCGAGTCCCTTCAACGCCGGAATCAACGAGGCGGGCACGCCGAGTTCGGCGAAGCTGCGGCCATCGGCTTCGGTGACAAGTTGTTCGCTGGCGAAGATCGCCTTGACTGCCTGGTTGGCCTGGGCAGCGACGGTGCGTCCGCCCTGGCCCTTCTCGCGGTTGCGTTCCTGACGGTCCAGGGCTTGGCGTTCGCGGGTCGCGTCGCCGGCCTTGGCGCTTCGCGGGTTGCGGGGAGCGTTGTCGCTACGACCGGCGCTCCCGCGGCCCGCAGCCGGGGCAGCGCCGCGGCTACGGCCACCGGCTGCGCCGTTGCGAGCATTGGCAGCGCCCCGGCTCTGGCCGGCGCCGGTGCGGTTGCCGGCGGGACGGGACGGCCGGCTTTGCAGTGGATTGCCGTCAAGGCCGATCTTGGCCGGGCGGTCATCGGTGAAATAGCCGGCGTTGCTGGAGTCGGAAGTGTAGGTGCGTGCCGGGCGGGTACTACGGCCGTCGCGGACTTCGGCGCGCTCAGCGCGTTCGGAGCGGGACGTGCGACCGGCTCCACCGGAGGCAGCAGGGCGTGACGGGGTACGGAATGGTGGCATGAAAAACAGAACATCCTTAGCTCATAGTGCGTGCGGTGGCCGTGGTGCCTGCCAACCGAAAACGCCTGCCGGAGCAAATATCCGGACTGGCCAAGGAAGGAAAATGATGTCTGCGTTTCATACTTCGAAACTTGATGTGACACCGTCAGCAACGACCGTGAGCTCCCGGTTGGGATGTCTCACACGGTTGACACTACCGGTTGCAGCGTAAACCGGAGAATCTTTGTGATGAGACATCCCGCACGTTCGCTGTCATGCCACTTCGACATCGGCGCCGAGGAATTGTGAGTTGTACAGCGCGTAATACGCCCCACCGGCGGCCAACAGTTCGGTGTGAGTGCCTTGCTCGACGATCTTGCCGGCGTCCATCACCAGAATCAGATCAGCGTCGCGGATAGTGGAAAGGCGATGCGCGATAACGAAACTCGTCCGATCACTACGCAGTGCAGCCATGGCCCGTTGCACCATCACCTCGGTACGGGTATCCACCGATGAGGTGGCTTCGTCCAGGATCAGCAGTGACGGATTGGCCAAGAATGCGCGTGCGATCGTCAGTAGCTGCTTCTCACCGGCGCTGACATTGGTGCCCTCGTCGTCCAGGACCGTGTCGTAGCCATCCGGTAGCGAGTGCACGAAGCGGTCAACGAAGGTTGCCTTTGCAGCTGCTTGGATGTCCTCCTCGGTCGCATTCAGGTTGCCGTAGGAGATGTTTTCCCGGATGGTGCCACCGAACAGCCAGGTGTCCTGTAATACCATGCCGATCTTGGACCGCAGCGCCTGCCGAGCCATCAACGAGGTGTCGGCTCCGTCCAAAGTGATGGTGCCGCTGTTGATCTCGTAGAAGCGCATGATGAGGTTGACCAGAGTCGTCTTCCCGGCGCCGGTAGGCCCCACGATCGCGACAGTCTGACCGGGAGCAGCTACCAGCGAAAGGTCCTCGATCAGCGGGGTTTCCGGACTGTAGGAGAAGTAGACGTGCCGGAACTCCACCCGTCCCTTGGTGACCGCATCGGTGTTCGTGATTGCCGGTTCCGCGCTGAGCTGATCTTCGTCCAACAAATCAAAAACCCGCTCGGCAGAAGCAACGCCGGATTGCAACACATTTGCCATTGACGCCAATTGTGTCAACGGCTGGGTGAACTGACGGGAGTACTGGATGAACGCCTGAACATCGCCCAACGTCATCGAACCCGAAGCGACGCGCAGCCCACCGACAATGGCGATCAGGACGTAGTTCAGGTTTCCGATGAACATCATCGACGGCATGATGATGCCGGAAACAAACTGCGCGCCGAAGCTGGCCTTGTACAGTTCATCGTTCTTCTGCCCGAAGACTGCTTCGACCTCTTTCTGGCGGCCGAAAACCTTGACCAGCGAGTGGCCGGTGAAGGCCTCCTCGATCTGGCCGTTCAGCTCCCCGGTGTGCTTCCATTGCGCCACAAAGAGTTTCTGGCTGCGCTTGGCAATCATCGCGGTGACCACCCCGGACAGCGGTACCGTGACCAGACCGATGATGGCCAACAGTGGCGAGATGACGAACATCATCACCAGCACACCAATGACGGTGAGCAGGGACGTAAGAAGTTGGCTCAAGGTTTGCTGCAGACTCTGCGAAATATTGTCGATGTCATTGGTCACCCGACTCAATACCTCGCCACGGGTTTTGGAGTCGAAATACTTCAGTGGCAACCGATTCAGCTTGTCCTCCACGTCACCGCGCAGCTTCTTCACCGTCCGCTGGACAATGTGATTGAGGATAAGACCTTGTAAAAGACTGAATAGCGAAGAGGCGACATAGAGGGCCAGGACGATCATCAGCACCATGGCCAGGGCGCCGAAATCGATGCCAAGACCTGGCGTGACGTCCATCCCGGTCAGCAGATCGGCGAAGGTGCCGTTACCGGCCGCGCGCGCTGCGGCGACCGCGGCGTCCTTGCTCAGGCCCAGTGGCAGCTGTTTACCGACGATGCCGTTGAAGATGAGATCTGTGGCGTGGCCGAGTATCTTCGGACCAATCACGGTCAGCGCAACGCTGATCACCGCCAGCACCACCACAATCATGATGCGGAGCCGGTCCGGCCGCAGACGCGCAAAAAGGCGCTTGGCCGAGACCGAGAAGTTCATC
>JBBSUU010000147.1:0-7284 GCA_038234115.1 Mycobacteriales bacterium | reverse complement strand
CCAGCGAACATCAGTCAACTTCATCTTCGATTTCCCATTCTGGTGCTTTATCGGCAGCTGGCGAATCTATCGGTGGGTGTGTACCCGGTTCCGGTTCCATTAACCGGATGAAATGGTTTGCCGGCCGCCGACGGCCTTGGCGAATCCCGATTTATCCGATCAATAGCAAGCGCGGCGGGCCCGTACTCCGAATCACCTGCAACGGGGGTTATGCAGAAGATGGAGGATGCGACATGTTGGGTGAAAATCAGTATTTCAGCTTGGCACAGCGATTGGTCCGGCAGCGGACCATGACAACCGCCAGGTCAGCAGTTGCCTCTTGCTTCGGTACCGCCACAGACTGGTTCTTCGATCAGGACGAACAGGGTGCGGTGCTGGCCGCAGGCCCGCACGGACTATTTCGGGACGGTCTTCAATTCCCGGCCAGTGTTGCCGACGAGCAGGCCAGAACAATCGTGGCCGATGCCCAGCGCTGGATTCTTGCCCAGCAAAATTCCCCGCCCGCGATCTGACCTGACTACGAGGCCGTCAGGGCACTTCGACCCGGCCCGCCGCCAAAGCCAGCTCTACCTCCTGGGCAGGCCCAGGGACACCGAACAAGAAGCCCTGTGCCCGAAAGCACCCCAGGTCCAGCAGGACGCGGCTCGCCAGTGGTGTTTCGACGCCCTCGGCGACAACGCGAAGATCAAACGAATGTGCCAGCCCGATGATCGACCTGACAATGGCCAGATCATTGGCATGTTTACCGAGTTCACTGACAAACGCACGGTCGATCTTCAACGCATCGACGGGTAGCGTCTTGAGCTGGGCGAAGGAACTGTATCCGGTGCCGAAGTCGTCGATGGCGACCTGCACGCCGATCTTTTTCAAACCCTCGAGGGTGTGAAGCGTTCGCTCCATATCGCTCACCACCGCATGCTCGGTTATTTCGACGGTGAGGAAGTGGCCGTCCAGTTCGCAGTCCGTCAAGATCTGGGCGACTGTTTCGGCGAAGTCGGCCGTAATCAGCTGTGCGGGGGAGACATTCACCCGTAAGCCGATGAGTAACGCCGGCCGTTCCTCGTGCCATTGCTTCAACTGTCGGCAGCCGGTTTCGATCACCCACCGCCCGAGTTCGCCGGAGAGGTTGGTGGCCTCGCTGACGCCGATGAACTGATTCGGCTGCAGAAGCCCAAGATTGGGATGCTGCCACCTGACCAGTGCTTCAACACCGGTGATCCGACCGTCCCGAAGGTCAATTTCCAATTGGTAGTGCAACACCAATGCGCCGTTGCGGATTGCCGATCCGAGATGAAGCTCGATGTCGGTTCGGATCTCGTTCTGGATTCGCATCTCCTCGGTAAATAATGAGATCTCGTTTCCACCACCACTTTTGGCCTGCAACATGGCCTGGTCGGCCTGGCTGAGCAATTCCGACACGGTGGTGGTTCCCGGGGTCCCCAGTGCGACGCCCAGGCTGACACCCCGGCTGACCTCTTCGCCACCGACCTGGACCGGTTCGTTTGCGACCCGGCGAAGGAATTCGGCAGCGACGCGCGCGTCGTCCACGTTGGAACTTCCGGGCAGCACCAGGACAAATTCGTCCCCGCCGAGCCTGGCCAGGAAGTGGCCGGGGCCTTTACTGTGATCAAGCCGGCCGGCCAGAGTCTGTAAATACAGGTCACCGGCCGCGTGACCGAGGAAGCTATTCATCGCTTTGAGTCGGTCGAGGTCCATGAAGATGGCCGCCACCGGTCCTTCTGCACCGCTTCGAAGACGCACACTCAGGTGGTCGACGAGGGCGCGGCGGTTTGAGAGCCCGGTCAGTTCGTCATGATAGGCCAGGAATCGGAGCTTTTCCTCGGCACCGACCCGAGATCTGAGTTGGGCCATCAAAGCAGCCAGCGCGCGCAACGAGTTGACCTCGGCGTCCAACCATTGACGGTCGCCGTACTTGATAAAGCCGAGTACCCCGCTGGTGCCCTCGGTCGTCAGTAGCGGGACCGTGGCGGTGGATACCCCTTGCACACCAGAGGCCTTGGCCACCCGCTCTTGGTATTGCTCATCACTGCGGCCCGGGCGGCTCAGCATGACCGAGGACAGGTGCTCGGTGGCAGCGAAAACCGGATCCGCATTGGCGAAATACACAGTTCCGACCGGGTCCGGGTCCGGCACATGTTCCCGAGGCGGCCACTCCGCCACCAAGATGGTGGCGCCGATTTCGTGGTCGTTTTCTCGCAAAAAAGCCAGGTCGACATCGAAGTACTGAACAAGCTGCTTCAGTAGCGTCTGCGATGCCTCCTGCAGCGTCACCGATGTCACGCCCATCAAATCCGATGCAACGGTGGTGACCAGTTCTTCCAGACTTAGTTTCACCGGCATCGATCCAGCTTCTCCTGTGTCCCATTAGCTCGTGCAGGGCCGGCTTTTGCAACCATGATCTGATCCGTGGGGAGGCGCCGGCTTCGCAATGTCGGGCCGGCTTCGTGGGTGACGCGCATGACCAACACCACCGACTCGTCGGGGGTGATATCGATCAGGTTGGTGAAGCTCTGTTGCAACCGCCCCAGGTCAGAGGCGAATATGTCTGAAACCCGGACCAGGTCGGCTTCGGATCGAGCGTAGAGGAACACCGGTGAGATGGGTGCGATCGCCAGCTCATGACGTTGGGCCGTGATCCAGACCCGCTGCATCGCTGCTCCACCGCGGAGATAGTCGGCCGCTTCGTCTCCGGTGACGGTAATGATCGCGACGGCGGAACTGGCCGAGACCCGATCTCTGGTGTTGTCGCCCAGCGCCTGACCACCTCCCCAGGCGCGCAGATGAGCCATCACATCGGCTCGTTCGGCGACTCGTAATTTTGCCAGATCCGCCTCGTCAAGGCCCAGGGTTCGGACGTCGATTCCGAACGACAGATCGTCCAGTCCCGGCCATTTGAGCTCGGCCATCATTTGACTGTGCAACAGCGGGGTCAAATACCGAAGTCGGTCGGATTCGGCCAGAATTTCGGCTATCGCTGCGAGCTGATCCGGGTCGGTGAGCAGTAGAAGCCGGCCCCCCTCACTTTTTGCGGCTTCCGACAGCTCGAGACGAACCGATTCGGAGATGGGTAGCCGCCGGCCGCTATTCCGGTTCGAAATGCGTTGTTGCATCGTCGGGTACAGCGTTGCGAGCTCGGGGTCAATTCCCGGGACGGCTGCCAAAGATGCAGCCAGCAGGTTTTCCGGAGTCGGCGCCCGAAAGGTTTCAGCGGTTCGTAAGCCATGAGCGGCGAACGCGATCCGTGCGTTCAAAGTGGCGGCACCGATGGATACATAGCTGCCCCGAAATCCGATATCCATCGCGGAGGTTCGATTCGGATCGAGCTGAATCTGCACCCCATCGATGGTTTCCCGGACCCGCCATGGCTGGACATTGCCGCCTGATGGCGCCAGCCGGATCGCCTGCAGGGCAGCTTCGGTGGCGCTACCGGATATCTCTTCAGCGAGCGTCGTCGGGGCTTCGGGAAATAGCAGATGCGGCGAAATTTGCCAGTCGGCAAGAGTTTTCAATTGATCATCAATATCAATGCGAATTCGGCCGGAGGGCAGCTCATCGCCACGACCGAACCGGCGCACGGCCGCCGCGACGGTGGCGGCGCCGAGTTGCACGTCGCCCCCCAGTTGCGGCCAGGTATTGAGGGTGCGGTCGATCTCGACCATCGAAGCGGCCATCCGGGGGGAAAGATCGACGGCCTCGAGAATGCGCATCACATGGGGCGCCTTGTCCCGAGTGGACAAGTTCTTGAGCGAGCTCGGATCGATATCACCCAGAAGCCCGTGGAACAGGTCCCGGTTGGGCTCCAGATCAAAACGCTCGACATCGAACAGGCCCCGGTCGCTGGTTTCCATCAGCACCGGAATGCCTCGCCGCCGTGCTTCCAATCGCAATGTGAGCTTGATGTCCAGCGAGTCGCATTCTTCGACGACCAGGTCCAGGCCGGCGAAGAACTCATCCATGTTGTCTGCGGTAAGGCCATCGGGGAAAACATCGACCGGGAGGTAGGGATCCAGCTCGGCGATCCGACGCGCGACCACGACCGCCTTGTTGATCCCGATGTCCAAGACGGAGGCCGGAATTCGATTCAGATTGGACAGTTCGATCGTGTCGAAGTCGGCCAACCGGAGTGCTCCACACAGCCCTTCCAGTGCCAGCGTGTGGGCAATGGCATGGCCCACACTCAGGCCGACAACACCGATCGTGAGGCTGCCGAGACGATCCTGTTCAGCTCGGGTGATCTTATTCCGGTTCCGGTCCAACCGCAGGTTGCGATGCGGTTCCGGACCCATCAGGCGGGTCAGCGTTCGACGCCAAGGGAAATACACCCAGGCGAGTTTGTGACCTCTTTCGGGGGTTGTCGCCGTAGAGGTCGGCAACAGGGATTCGTACTGACGGCAGATCGAGTCGCTCTGGTCGATGACGCTCACGCTGCGGTCGGCTTTGAGGTCCGCTATTACCTGAACATCGGCGGCGTCGGTATCCCACAGCACGACAGCGGAGTGAGCCGATGTCAGATCGGGGGGCATCAGACCAGTTCCGGTTGCAGGTGATGCTCCGACCGCGGCGCCGGTGTCTGCGTTCCGGATAGCGCGGCCGATTCATCCATGATCCTGACGAGCTGGTGGGGCGCTGTCAGATCCGCCAGTGTCAGCCGATCCCACCACATGAGCGTCGTCAGATACCTATCATCCGGGTAGGCGACGGGAGTGACGTCCCGGCTGATGACGCCGCCCGTTGTCGCCCATCTGCGCACCGCATGGATAGCGACGGTGCAGAATGCGTGCCGGACTCCGAGCAGGGACATTGCATGCACGAACATCCTCGCCAACGCATTGGAGAGTTCGTTGCGATTATCTGCATCATCGCTGACCCAGCCAGTTTTCATCTCGATGACACCGGCACCGATACGAGCTGAAATTTCATTCCATACCTGCGATGTGCCCGGCCGACCGGCCCATTCCTGCAGCGCGTGGGCTTCATCGGGGTGCCGATAAGCACCTTGGGCGCGCATACCGCCGACGGCATTTTCGTTTGCGTCCACCGCCAGAAAAAACAGTGCCGTGGACCGGCCGTCGCAGATGGCGTCGTACTCGAGTACGCGTTCCACGCCATGTCGGCGATAGCTCGCGCCGGCTCCTACCAGGTACTTCTCCCAGAGGTCCGGACGCTCCGAAGGCCTGGCGACGATGATGCGATAGCCGGAGGCAGCGTCCAGGTAACTGCCGATAGTGGCAGCCGCCGACGATTTTTCGGGGAGCAGGTCGGGGGCCATGTGGGTTTCCTGATCGGTATGTCGAAGGGCATCACATCAATTCATGCCCCCCTAGGGGGTAGTCGTTGTCGCTGTAGGTAATTCTATGGTCACTCAGCGCGAAATCAATAGCCTGCGCCGGTACCTGCTCTCACAGCTGCTTCTGATGCCAGACCCCTAACGTTTACCGGCACTTGAGATACTGCCGGGGCAGACCGTTTGACAGCACCGCAACGTGAAGAGGAAAAGTGCAGATGAGTGACGAAGAATTCGTCGTAGACAATTCAGGTTTCATGCCGCTGATGCGCAATGGCTTCGATCCGGTTCCAGACCTTACCGAGCGACGAGCGGCCGAGCCGGTCAGCAAGCTCGAATTTCCGTTCGGGATCAGTGCTTGGTTGATCTCCGGTTATGAAGAGACCAAGGCGGTTCTGGGTAGCGTTGATGGATTCAGCAACGACTTCGCAAACCTGACCGCGGCGACCGGGGGACAGGCGGGGGAAGATCAGGATCCGGGTGGTCTCGGTTTCAGTGACCCGCCCAAGCACACCAGGTTGCGCAAGATGCTGACACCAGAGTTCACCATGCGTCGTTTGCAGCGGCTTGCTCCCCGAATCGAAGCAATCGTGAACGAGCGAATCGATGCTCTTGAGCAGGCCCATGCCACTACGGGCGGGCCGGTGGATCTGGCAGATCTGTTTGCCACCCCGGTACCGTCTCTGGTCATTTCCGAACTTCTGGATGTGCCGGTGACCGATCGTGATGCCTTCACCAAACTTTCGGCAGATCGATTCGACATGTTCGGCGGGGCGATGGCCGGCCTGGATGCGATGAGCGAGTCACTCGTATTCATGACCGAATTGGTAGCCGCCCAACGAAAGAATCCAGGTGACGGCTTGTTGGGCATGCTCATCCATGAACACGGTGACGAGATCACCGATCGGGAGCTGGCCGGGCTGGCCGATGGACTTCTGGTGGGTGGTCATGAGACCACGGCCAGCATGATCGCCCTGGGTGCCTTGATTCTCCTGCAGAACAAGGACTACGCCGACCTGGTGCGCACTGCTGACAACAAGGTGATGGTTAACGTCGTCGAAGAAATGCTCCGCTATCTGACCGTGGTGCAGGTTTCCTTCCCCCGTTTTGCCAAAACAGACATCACCATTGCCGGCGTCGAGATCAAAGCCGGCGAGATGGTGTTGTGCTCCTTGAGTTCGGCAAACCGGGATCCGTTGTTGAGTGCTCAGGACCCAACGGGCCAATCGTTGGATGTCTTCGTGCCGCAGCGGCCGGTGACCCAGCACTACGCGTTCGGGTACGGATTCCACCGATGTGTGGGCGCCGAATTGGCACGAATGGAACTTCGGATCGCCTATCCCAAACTCTTGCAACGGCTTCCGGGCCTGCGACTGGCCATTTCCAATGAGGACATCAATTTCCGCCAGCTTTCGATCGTTTATGGCCTGGAGGAGTTGCCGGTCACCTGGTAACACATTGGCCAACCGATTCGGCGCTCCAGATCCAGGGCCCAGACCATTTGTGAACAGGGCCCGGCGTATCGGACACTGAGAGCGTGCCATGGCCATCCTGGGAAGAAGCGGCCGCCGCGTCGTTGATCAGTCTGCTCGCGTGGGTAGGACTGCAGCGAATGCGACCGACGCGGCGGTCAACCGCGGTTTCTCGGGGCCTTCAGGAGTTCGCGCTGCTGGCGGCGCTCTACGCTATCTGGCGATTGGCCCGACTGCTCCCCATCACGCAGGAGGACGGGGCGCTCGAGCGAGCCCGAGACATTGATCGACTCCAGCGGGCCCTACACCTGCCAACGGAGATTTCGGTCCAACACCTCATCCTGAACCAGGAGTGGCTGGCACGGTTGATCAACGCCTATTACGCGGTGGTTCACGTCCCTGCCCTGGTGATCTTCTTGGTCTGGTCCTTCGCTGTGCACCGCGACCGCTACCGACATTGGCGTAACGGTCTCGTCGCGGTGACCCTGGGCTGCTTACTGATCCGCT
>JBBSUU010000146.1:0-7335 GCA_038234115.1 Mycobacteriales bacterium | reverse complement strand
TAGGCCAGCGAATCAGCCAGGCACAAGAATGCCGTCGGTCGGTCTGCACCCTGCAGGATTTCCAATGCAGCGGCGGTGGCGCCCTCGAGATAGTGCGGTGCGGAGGTCAGAGTCGCTCGTAGGCCCAATTTCGGAGCCAGCGCCTTCACTACTTGCTCGGCCGGTTTATCGGGTGTTGAACTGGCACCGGGGGTAAGGACGGTAACCGTGCGATGACCGGCCGCCGCCATCCGGGTCAGTGCATCTGAGACACCGGCTGCGTTGTCGAACACCACCTCGGCTGCAGTGCTGGTGCGCGGCAAACTGTCGCCGATGGAAACGAGCACCGTTCGTGATGCGATCGCGGTCCAATGGGCTGCGCGCGGATTGACTGGCAGCACGATGAGCGCATCCACCCGCTGATCCACCAAGCGTTGGGCCAGTGACGCCTCGAGCTCGGCGTTATTGCCGGCGTCGACGACCAAGGCGTGCAGCTGGGCCCCGAGCAGGCCGCGGCCCAAGGCCGTGGCCACTGATTGTTGCCAGACGTCCTCTTGAGATCCGCAGAGAATTCCGACGTAACCGGTTCGGCCGGAGGCCAATGCTCGCGCAATGGGATCAACCTGATAACCGAGCCGGTCAGCGGCTTCCCTCACCCTGGCCTGGGTTTGCTCCGGAACATGCAGGCCACGCAGCGCATACGAGACCGTAGCCGATGACAGCCCGGTCGCAGCCGCAATATCGCGAAGGGTGGGGCGCCGGACGTCCTGCATGTGGTCAGCCTAACTGGGAGGTCCGACGGTCAAGTCAGAATGCATCAGATCTGGGGCAGCTATGGCGTTCCTGAAACGGGGTACCCGCCTCAGGATTTCCGCAAACCGGGACCACTCCGAAGTCAACGACGCACTCCCACCCGAGAACGCCGGCGCCGACCCGAGAACGCCGGTTCTGATCCGAGAACGCCCACCCCAACGCAAGAACGCCCACCCCTGCCAAGGGGTGGGCGTTCTTGCAGCAACCGTTGATCGAACAGCGGCCGGGATCAGCCCAGGCCAACCTCGGTGACCCAAGCCTTGGCCGCGTCGGCCTCGGAGGTGCCGGCATAAACCTTGGTGAGCAGTTGGATCAGGACATCTGTGGTCAGCTTGCCCGAGACGGCGTTCAGCGTCTTTTCAACTTCAGGTGTCACCTTGTTCTTGTTGGCCAGTGGCAGGATGTTCTGGGCAGCAAAGACAAACTTCGGATCTTCCAGGACAACCCAACCCTTGCTGGCAATGTCAGGATCGGTGGTGAAGACATCACCGGCGTCGATCTGGTTATTTTCCAGTGCGCCCTTGGTCAATGGGCCACCGGCGTCCAGCGCACTGAAGGTGCCGAATTCAACGCCGTAAACATCCTTGAGACCAACCAGCCCGGACTTGCGGGATTCGATTTCCGGCGGTCCGCCGAAGACCAGATCGCCGGCAACGGCTGCGAGGTCAGCAATGGACTTGAGGTTGTACTTTGCCGCTGTCGCGGCGGTGACGACAACAGCGTCCTTGTCCTCGGCTGTGGACTGATCGAGAACGACGTAGCCGGCCGGCAGAGCAGCAGGCAGAGCTGCGTAGATTTCTTCGCTGCTGACAACGGTGGCCGCTTTATCGAAGTAGTCCAGTAACACTCCGCTGTACTCCGGCAGCAGGTCAATGGAACCGTCGAGAAGCGCCGGCATATAGAGCTCCCGGTTACCCAGGTTCAGTTTGCGTTCAACGGTGATTCCCTTGGCCTCCAGGGCGCTGGCATAGATTTCCCCGAGGAGTACCGATTCCGGGAAGTTGGCAGAACCGATTTTGATCGGGCCACCCGACGACGCTCCGCCTGCGGCGCTGGATCCGGCCGCGGATGAAGCTGCCGAGGAGGAGCCGGCGGCAGCCGAACCTTCCGAAGAGGACCCATCGGCAGAGCTCGCGACTGCGGACCCGGTGGCGGCCGCAGCGCTGGAGGTCCCGGCAGGGACGGCAGCCGAGGAGGCGGCCGGTGCTTCTGATGAGCCACAGGCGGTCAGGGCCATGGCTGCAACGGCGACTACGGCGCCGAAGAGTTTGGATCGTTGTTTCATTTCAACTCCTGTTAATGACGTCTTGTGTTCTTGGCAAAGAACATGGCGTGTTCAGATATTCCGATCTCGGAACCCTATTGGGAAAATCCGTGTTCGGCGGCACTACGTGAACTGACCCTTTCATTCCCCGATGTGGGCCGGCGTACTCCCTACTGTTGCAGATGAGTCCGACATCGGCTGCCCAATAAGGAGAAACCGCAGCTCAGCTGAATCACGACGAGACAACTTCCGCCTTCCGGGGCACATTGGAAGAGGTGCCCTGGAATGCCTTGTTCTTGTAACGCCCGGTGATCCCGCGGGAAACCAGTAGCTTTGCCAGGCCGGCCAGGAGGAGATCGACGCCAATCGCGAGCAACGCCACCAGGATGGCGCCGGTTGCCATCTGTCCGACCCCCGCCTGGTTTGCCAAACCCTGACCCAGACCGTCATAGATCAACCGGCCGAGTCCACCGAGCGGCACCGATGCAGCGATCGTCGCGGTGGCAATGACCTGGAGGGTGGCGCTGCGAATACCGGAGATGATCAGCGGCAACGCGCACGGAAGTTCGACCTTGAACAGGACCTGTGAGCCGGTCATTCCCATCCCGATCGCGGCATCCCGAGCAGCCGGTGACACATTTTGGATGCCGGCGATTGTGTTCGCCAGAATCGAAGGTATCGCCAGCAGCAACAACACGATCAAGGTGGGAAGCAGGTAGGGCAAATCACCCCGCACCTTGATCTGCGAGGAAATCAGAACGACGAAGAAGAACAAGAGGCCGATTGTGGGCAGCGCCCGCAGCGCGTTGGCCACCGCGATCGTGGCGCCGGAGCCTTTGTTCGTGTGGCCGATCACCAAGCCAATCGGAAGCGCGATCAGCAGGGCCACTCCCAATGCGATACCGGAATATTCCAGGTGCTCCAGCAGGCGCACCGGGATGCTGCGATTGCCCGACCAGGTTTTGTCCAGCTGCAAATAGGCGATGATGGCGTCAATCATGCGGGGCGCACCGCCCTTCTCCAGGGTGTGAGTAGGCGGGTGATCAGTACGATGATGCCGTCCAGGACAAGGGCCAGAATGACGCAGAGAATGATGCCGAGCAGTATGGGACTCATTCCGAAGGCGGGCTTTTGAAACCCGATGGTGAACAACTGACCGAGTTGCAACAGGCCAATGGCGGTGGCAATGGCGATCATTCCGACGTTGCTCACAACGGCCACTCGCAAGCCGGCGGAGATCACTGGCACCGCAATCGGAAGTTCGACCTTGAGCAGTCGCTGGAACCGCCCGTACCCCATGGCGGTGGCCGATTGCAGTACGTCCTCGGGCACCGAGGCCAGTCCGTCAGCTATCACTCGCACCATCAACGCGATGGTGTAGAGCGTCAGTGGCACAACCACATTGATCGGACTCAAGACCTGGGTGCCCAGGATCTGAGGAGCCAGGACAAAGAGCACGATAGACGGAATGGTGTATAGGAGACTGGCAACGGTGACCAGCGGCCCGTAGCTCCAACTGAACCGGCGCGCGACGTAACCAAGGGGGAGCGCGACGACCAGACCGATGACCACCGGAACGACCGAGAGCCAGATGTGGGTGACCAGCCAGCCGAGCACCGGCTGGGTGTTGTTCATGAAGTAGCCCCAGGGATCCCAGTTCGCCTGGGGCGCGGCCATCATCAGCATTTGATCGAAGGAAGGGGTCAAGGTCGTGCTTTCGTCAGCGGGCCCGCGAGATCGTCGTCGGCCAGAGCGATCTCCCGGCCTGCTTGCGCTTGTTTTTCGATTCGCTCGATAACCTGGGTTGCGGTGACCGACCCCACCAGGGCGCCGTCCGGGGCGACGACGACCCCGCGTCCGGACGGTGAGGACAAGGCGGCATCCAAGGCAGATCGCAAGCTTCCATCGGTAGCGGCCACGGTTCCGCCGCGGTGCAGCATCTCGGTGACCACCTCTCCGTCCGGCGCGCTCCCGGCAGCAACCCACCCCAAGGGCTTGTTGTCTTTATCGACGACCAGGATCCAGCCCTGTTCGGCGATCGGGCGGGCGGCCGAGATCTGGCTGCCCAGCCGCACTGTCGCTTCACCACGGGTCGGCAGTGCGCTGGCATTCTCGAATCCCAAAGAACGGTAACCCCGATCGCGACCAACGAAATCGGCAACAAAATCGTTGACCGGCTGGGTCAACAGTTCGACCGGTGTGGAGAGCTGGGCCAAGTGGCCGCCAACCTCCAGCACCGCAATCTGGTCGCCGAGTTTAATTGCCTCGTCGATGTCGTGGGTGACCATGATGATGGTCTTACCCAGATCACTCTGCAAGCGCAGGAATTCCTCATGCAGCTGGGCGCGAACCACCGGGTCGACGGCGCTGAAAGGTTCGTCCATCAGCATCACCGGCGGGTCCGATGCAAGCGCGCGAGCCACTCCGACCCGCTGTTGTTGTCCGCCGGAGAGCTGCGCCGGATACCGATCGCCAAATTTTGGGTCCAGGCCGACCCGCTCCAGTAACTCGAGCGCGTTCCTTCTGGCTTCTCGTTTATTGGTGCCAAGCATGATCGGAACGGTGGCCACGTTGTCGGCGATGGTTTTGTGCGGGAAGAGCCCGGCGTGCTGGATCACGTAGCCGATGCCACGTCGTAGTTGGGTGGCCGACATACTCGATGCGTCGTTGCCGTCGATCCAGATCCGGCCGGAGGTGGGCTCGATCATCCTGTTGATCATCCGCAGCGAGGTGGTTTTGCCGCATCCGGATGGACCGACAAGTACCGTGATCCGTCCCGTAGGTGCGGTCAAGCTGAGATTATCCACCGCGACCGTGCCGTCTGGGTAGTGCTTTGATACCGACTCGAAGCGAATCATCGACCGGTCACCTCCTTGCTAGTGGTTGCTGCTGGGGGATGTGGAGCCTGCGGACCGGCAATACCCGCTCCAAGGAAAAAGTGTGCAGTCACCTCGGACGCCTCACCCGCCACCAGGGCGCCGAACGCCGCTAACTGAAGGTCGCCGATCCGGTAGGTGGGCCCGACCAACGAGATTGCACCGGCGATGCCGCCCGGGCGGCGGATCGGCGCAGCGATCACGGTCACCTCGGGTTCGTCAGCCGAACGTAAGGCGACGTAACCGGCTGGGGGAACCTCGCCGCGCAGTGCCAGACCGACCGCGCTGTTTCCCAGTGGCACCGCAGCGCCCACCCAACTGGTGTGCCGGATGGCGTGGGTGCCCTCGACCATGCCCAGATACAGCGCGGTGTCACCGGGTCCGAACTTGCTGACGTAGGCAGACTCGCCGGTGGCGAGCACCAGGCGTCGCAGTGAGGGCTCACTCATCGGAACCAGTGACTGACGACCAAACGCAGCCGCGCCCAATTGGACCAGCCGGGTGCCGGCCTCGAAATGGCCGGACGCACTGCGAGTCAGGAAGTGCGAATGTTCCAGGGTTCGGAGCAGGCGCAGCGCGGTACTTGCCGGCAAATCGGCCCGACGAGCCACCTCGCTCAGCGAGAGCGGTCCCGCTTCGCAAATTTCTGCAAGGAGACCAAGGGCGCGATCGACGGTGCGCGTGGAACTGAGCGGGGCCGGCGTGTCAAGACCAGAGTGCGTTGTTGTGCTTGTCATCATCACCTTCCCTGATGCCATCTGATGGCAGTCGACTGCCGACTGCAGACATATTGGCACCATTTTCCTGCACCCGAAAGGCTGACGTCAGTTTTGAATCAGACTGAAGCACCGGTGTCGCATGGTCAGATGCCCATCCACCCGTTATTTCAGCAGTGCTGTTTACGGGATGAGGTGACTCAGATCGCCCAACAAGCACGGCTGGTCGTCCGTCGTGAATCGAATTCGACGCAGACCCCAAGGGTGGCGGTTTGGTTCAAAAAGCGATCGAACGCTACCGGGTGCACAAATTGAATTCAGCCGGTGGCACAGTATTGGCAACTCCAGTATTGGCAGCTCCAGTATGGCCAACTCTGGCATTGCCAACTCCTGCGATACAACCAGGCGAACTCCATCAGAAGGGCACCGAACCTTGTTGCAGCTCACCGGTCGGGATCTGTCCACCGCTGATATTGTCACGGCCGCCGAAAAGCGGGTGCCGGTAGAACTCGGTGTGGTCGGTGCTGCCAAAATTACTGCCTCGCAAGTGTTTGCCGACTTCATCTCCACCCGACGTGCGGTCTACGGACGCTCGACCGGGGTCGGGGCCAACCGCAATATCGGCGTCGCGGACCCGGCCGAGCATGCGTTGGCGCTGCTGCGCTCGCACGCCACTTCCAGTGGTCCGAATCGCTCGGACAAAAGAATTCGCGCGATGCTGGTGGTGCGACTGAACCAGCTGGCGGCCGGCGGCAGCGGCGCGAGCATCGAGGTTGCCAGGGGCTTGGCAGCAATGCTTGCAGCGGACGCGCTGCCGATCGTTCGAGAGCTTGGAAGCATTGGTACCGGGGACCTCTCGGCCTTGGCAACGACAGCCCTGACACTCATGGGAGAGTCGCCAACGAGATC
The DNA here is from genome assembly GCA_038234115.1 of Mycobacteriales bacterium. GTDB lineage: Bacteria > Actinomycetota > Actinomycetes > Mycobacteriales > Nakamurellaceae > Nakamurella. The sequence goes on along the minus strand of JBBSUU010000146.1, from coordinate 778 downwards.
CGGTAACACCGTGCAGCGCGTCGACTTCGGGGCTCAGGATGCCATGGCGTTTATCAGCAGCAACGCCGGTGTCATCGCAGATGCAGCATTGAGTTGGTCCGAGCTGGATATGTTGTCCCGGGCCTATCCGGTGGTGGCAGCTTTGAGCTTCACGGCGCTCGACGGTAATGCCGAAGCGTATTCATCAGTGGTCGAGCGAGCTACCCCTTTCCCTGGCGCGCGACAGGTGATGGGTTGGTTGCGTCAGCTCACCTCGGGAGCTGCTGCCGCCACTCGAATCCAGGACCCGTTCGGGCTGCGGGCCATTCCGCAGGCGCACGGACCGGTTGTCGACGCTCTTGGCGCGCTGGACTCGGTGATCAAGGCGTTGGCCAACGCTCCCAGCGAGAATCCGATCTTGTTACCGGACCTGGGACCGATGGAGACCGTCGGACAACTCGCTCACCACGCTGGATTTCACGCAGCCTATCTCGGTCAGGCGTTGGATTCAGCGGCGATCGCGCTGGCCCAATCTGCGCAATTGATCCAGGCCCGCCTCGCCACTCTGACCGAACCCGCCTATACCAAGCAGCCACCGTTTCTCGGTGATGGGACGGCGGGTGCCTCCGGAATCATGGTGCTGGAGTATGTTTCGGCGAGCGCGCTGGCCGAAATTCGGGCAGCTGCCACACCGGCCGGGTTGCAGTCGATAGTGATATCGCGTGGTGTCGAAGAGGATGCAAGTTTTGCGTCGCTGGCGGCCCGGCAGACGGCCGTGGCAGCGGCCGCGCTCCAAACG
>JBBSUU010000145.1:0-7357 GCA_038234115.1 Mycobacteriales bacterium | reverse complement strand
GCGTCGCAGTTACACCAGCAGGCTGATCGTATGACGTCGCCATCAGGAACGGCCGGTAACGCTCCCGAAAATCTCTCGAGCATGGACGAACGCGAGCAGTTCGCGCCGATGCCGTTAATCGCTCGGCTGCTTCCCCTTCAGCTGTATGCCGGTCGTAGTCGAGTGGTGGTCGAGCGAAACCTACGGGTCTACCGGCGCGGCTGGCTGATCATCTTCTCCGGTTTTTTCGAACCGGTTTTCTTTCTATTGGCGCTGGGACAAGGTCTGGGCGCGTTGGTCGGCGCCATCGACACAGCGGCCGGCCCCATCTCCTATGCCGCCTACATCGCCCCGGGGTTGCTGGCCACATCCGCGATGAACGGAGCGATTTACGACTCGACCATCAACGTCTTCTTCAAGATGAAGTTCCAAAAGTTGTATGACGGCATGTTGGCCACCTCGATGGGCCCGATGGATGTCGCACTCGGTGAGATCTACTGGTCGCTGATGCGCGGCGGTCTGTACGGGACGGCCTTTCTCATCGTGATGTGGGTGATGGGGCTCCTCCACTCCTGGTGGGCGCTTCTCACGTTGCCCGTTCTGTTGTTGATCGCATTCGGTTTCGCCGCAGTCGGCATGGCAGTGACATCTTGGATGAAAACGTTTCAGCACTTGGACTGGGTCCAACTGGTCATGCTTCCGATGTTCTTGTTCTCGACGACGTTTTTCCCGTTGGCGGTCTACCCGAGGGCCCTGCAAATAGTCATCGAGTGTCTTCCCCTCTACCACGCGATCGAGATCGTTCGTTCCCTATGCCTGGGTTTGGTCGGTCCCGACATTTTTCTGCACCTGCTGTACTTCGTCGTCATGGCAGTGGTGGGGGTGACGGTTGCCAGCCGCCGGTTGGAAAAACTTCTGCTCTCTTGACCGCCGTCGGAGCGGGAACGATGCAGACACCCGCGACTATTGCCTGGCTCAGCGTGCTGCGAGAGGCCCGGGGACGGTGGTGTGGAATACTGACGAAGGTTGATGGGATGGATGCCACCTCGAATCTTCGAAGAAGAGCTCTTGGGGGACTTCAGGACTTCAACTCGGCCAGGTCTGACCTTCGAACCCGCACAATGCAGATAGTGAGTGACACACTTCTGTCCGTGCGTGAGTTCTCTCGGGTCAACGATCGGCCGGACCACTCACAGACTTTCCCGAGGTGCTTGCACCCCGGACTTTAGATAATCCAAGGTCCCCGAGCGGACGCGTCCATCACGCGCCCGGGGGTCTGGAGGGGATAGCAAAGCATGTCCGAAGCAAATTTGAATGAACTTCTGGCTGATCTGCCGGTCAAGCAGCGAGTCCATGAACTGGCCAAACGGTCCGGTCTGAGCTCAAAGGTCCTCCTGGCAGCGTTGGCCGAAGCCGGGTATGTCGCCAAGACCTCGCAGTCCTCGGTGGACGCGCACTACGCCGGCATCGTGTTGAATGCGCTCCTTGGAGCGCCCACCCAATCGGAACCACCGGCCGGAACAACCGATGCCGGGGCCACTGTCGTACTCGACACCGGGGCCGCCACCGACGTATCCCCGGCTGTCAAGGCAGACCCGGGCGTTGTTCCCGCGGAGCAGACCGCCGCGGCTCCGGCCGCAGCAACCAAACCCACCCGTGCCAGGGGCAGGCGGACCCGCGCCGCAGCAACCGCCCCGGACGTCCTCGCACCGGGCGCCGGCTCGGCCCCCGCTGCAGACTCGTCAACCCCGGCAGTCTCCGCACCCCCCGCAGGCTCGGTAGCGGTGTCCGGCCGCCCTGCTAGTCCCGAAGTCGCGGAACCGACAGGGCAACCGGACGCCGATCCGCGACTGGTTGCCGCGGTAGCCGATTTACCGGCCCGATCCCGCGTTCATGAGCTGGCCAAACGGGCCGGAATCAGCGCCAAGGCCATGATCGCCGCGCTCGGTGAGCAGGGCGTGACAGTCAAATCTGCACATTCGGTGATTGCCCAGGAACAGGCCATTGCGGCTTTGACCTCATTGCTGACGGCATCCTCGACGGCCGAGCCGGCGACAACGGGAAAGCCGGCCACCGCGCAGCCCAAGTTCGACCTGGAAGCCACCTTCAGCGCCCCGGTTGTCACCCCGGAGTTCAGCGTTCCCGACATTGCGGTCGGCCCCATCTTCATCTCTCCGGAGGAACCGGCTCGGCCAACCAGACGCCGGCGTGGGCGCGGCGCAACCGATCGCACTCCAGCCGAGACGACGAGTGAAGCTGAACCGAGCCTGCTCGACCTGGACAGCATTGTGGATGCTGCGGTTGCCGCCGGTACCGTGTCCGTCCCGACCGGCAGTGACACCGAAACCGACCCGGATGTCTCGACCGCCGAGGACGACAACTCCGACGAAAGTCGCCGCCGACGTCGCCGAGGTCGTCGGGGGCGTGGCCGTAGCTATGACCGTGACTCGGATGATCGTTCATCCGACAACACAGAAGCGACGACATCCGAGCCTAAAGATTTACCGTCGTCGACCGTCGAAAACCCCGACCCCACAGTTGACGGGGTGGCGGCGGACACTTCTACCGGGCTCCCCGAAAACGAAAACGATGATGACGACGACGACACTGACGGCACCGACGATGAAACCGGCGGCGCCGGCGGTTCCTCCTCACGGCGTCGCCGTCGGCGTCGTAGCCGCGGAACGTCGGAGGACGGTCCGCGGGTAACCGACGACCCGATCGACACCGTGGTCCACGTTCGGGAGCCGAAGAGTGTCGAATCCCAGGTTCAGGGTGTTCGCGGTTCCACCAGGCTGGAAGCAAAGCGGCAGCGTCGTCGTGATTCCCGCGACACCCGTCGGCGCCCCCAGATTCTGACCGAGGCCGAATTCCTGGCCCGCCGGGAATCGGTGGAGCGAGTCATGACCGTGCGACAACGCGGCGACCTGGCACAGGTGGCTCTGCTGGAAGATGGCGTGCTGGTAGAGCACTTTGTCTCACGGGCGGGCTCCGCGTCGATGATCGGGAATGTTTACCTCGGCCGGGTGCAGAATGTGCTGCCCTCAATGGAGGCAGCCTTCGTTGACATCGGTCGAGGACGCAATGCGGTGCTCTACGCCGGCGAGGTCAACTGGGATGCAGCCGGGCTGGCCGGAAAATCGCGGAAAATTGAAACGGCGCTATCCAGCGGCGACACTCTGCTGGTCCAGGTCTCCAAAGATCCGGTTGGCCACAAGGGTTCCCGCCTGACCACGCAGATTTCACTTCCCGGCCGCTTCTTGGTCTATGTGCCGAACGGGGGCGCTACCGGCATCTCTCGCAAACTCCCGGACACCGAGCGGCGACGGCTCAAGTCGATTTTGGATCGCATCGTTCCCGACGATGCGGGTGTCATCATTCGCACCGCGGCCGAAGGAGTTTCCGAAGAAGAACTGGCCAGAGACGTCGAGCGACTGCAATTGCAGTGGACCGAGATCTCCAAACGCGCCGCGCAGAAGTCCAACGCCCCCGAGCAGCTCTACGCAGAACCGGACACATTGATCAAGGTCATCCGTGACCTGTTCAACTCCGACATCACCAAGCTGATCATCGATGGCGAGGATGCCTACGAGTCGTTGTCGACCTATGTGCAGCAGGTGGCACCCGAATTGGCTGATCGGGTCAGCCGATTCGAGGGTCGAACCGATGTTTTCGCCGCTCACCGGATTGACGAGCAGATTGCCAAAGCGCTGGAACGGAAGGTGCACCTGCCTTCCGGCGGTTCACTTGTCATCGATCGCACCGAGGCGATGACCGTCGTCGATGTCAACACCGGCAAGTACACCGGATCAGGTGGCAATCTCGAAGAGACCGTGACCAAAAACAATTTGGAAGCGGCCGAAGAGGTGGTACGTCAACTTCGCCTGCGGGATATCGGCGGCATCATCGTGGTCGACTTCATCGACATGGTGCTGGAATCCAACCGTGATCTGGTGTTGCGTCGGTTGACCGAATGTTTGGGTCGCGATCGCACGCGGCATCAGGTGGCCGAGGTCACCTCCCTGGGCCTGATCCAGATGACCCGCAAAAAGATGGGCACGGGTCTGGTTGAGGCCTTCTCCGAGCCGTGCAGTCACTGTCACGGTCGCGGAATTGTGTTGCACGACGTGCCGGTTGACATGGGGGTACCGGAGTTCGCCGTGCAGTCCGGCAGTAGTGATCGGAACTCCGGTACGGATCGCAACTCGGGCAATGGTGATCGGAGCTCCGGCGGAGATCGTAACTCGGGTGGAGATCGCAACTCCGGTGGCGATCGTCGCCGGCGCGGGCGGGACAGCGGCCGCGACAACCCTCGGGACAACGCCCCGGTGACCGAGGTCGATGCGATGGCCATCGCCGCATCCCTCCCACAGGTCACGCCGCCGCAGCGAGATCCTCGGGGACCGAAGCCGCCAAGTTTCGCCGAGAAGAAGGCAGCCCTCGAAGCCGCGGAAAAGATGACAGCGAAGAATTCGGAGAGCCCGTCGCAGGCCGATGGCGTCCCGGTGGGGCTGACCGAATCGACGGAGGCGGATGTCACTGAGGCGGATGTCACTGAAGCGGATGTCACCGAAGCGGATGTCACTGAAGCGGATGTCAATGAGGCATCGGTTCCAGAATCAGATGTGACAAAAGCTCAGGTTTCCGCCGCTGAAGTTTCCCCAGATCGCACCGCGGCCTCACTGTCGGAGTCCGAGGCCGCAGAAGGTGACGGTAACGAGGAAGCCTCGATGACCGGAAGGTCCAGTAGACGTCGTGGTGGACGGGGACGAAAGAGGCCGCAGAACGAATCCGGTGCACGGAACGACCAGTCGACCGCAGATGGCACTGACCAGCCGGATGGTGTCGCAACGAACGGCCAGCCGGATGGTGGCGCCGCACCCGAATCGGTGAGCTCTACTGACCGGGTCACGTCGGACGAGCCCGGCCAGGTCGCTGCGACTGTTCCCGCTGTCACTCCCACGGTCACCGTCGCGCCGGCAGCAGAAGTCGCCGCGACGGCGGCCCCACGTCGCCGTCGGGCAGCTTCGCGCCCGGCCGGACCACCGCAGAATTGACCGCAGCGCAGGCCCGGCCGACAGCCGGTCCGGCCGAACCAGTGTTTTGGGGAGGTCGCGGTCGGTTTGCTCTGAAAGGCATTCCCCGCGTACTCTGAATCGTCGGCCGTCGTTGATCGTCGGCCTTGCGGTTTGTCCAGCGAGTCAAGGCAGTGTTGGTGCAGATCCAGCGTGAACTCGCTGAGATGGCAGCGCGCAGTAGTTGGACACCCAGCAAAAAGATGGACACCCAGAAGTCAGACAGCCAGATAGCTGAAACTCGAAGTAGGAAGGCGCGTCCGCGATGTACGCGATCGTAAAGACCGGCGGCAAGCAGTACAAGGTTGCCCAAGGCGACATCATCGAGATCGAGAAGCTCGAAGGTAAGCCCGGCGCAGCCGTCGACCTTTCAGCTGTCATGGTCGTCGATGGATCCAGTGTGACCGTGGCAGCGGAGGAGTTGGCCAAGGCCAGCGTTTCCGCCGAAGTTGTCGCCCACACCAAGGGCCCGAAAATCATCATCCACAAGTTCAAGAACAAGACCGGGTACCACAAGCGGCAGGGCCACCGCCAGCCGCTTACCCAGGTCAAGGTCACCAGCATCACCCTCGGCTGAAGGTAGGCGAATAACTCATGGCACATAAAAAGGGTGCGTCCAGTTCTAAGAACGGTCGCGATTCCAATGCTCAACGGTTGGGCGTCAAGCGTTTTGGCGGCCAGGTCGTGAGCGCCGGCGAAATCCTCGTTCGCCAGCGTGGCACCAAGTTCCACCCGGGCTCGCTCGTGGGCATCGGCAAGGATGACACCTTGTTCGCCCTCAGTGCTGGTTCGGTCGAATTCGGCACGAAGCGTGGCCGCAAGACGGTCAACATCGTCCCGGCCGCCGCTGTGGTGGCTGAGCCGGTGTCGGTCTAGGCAAGGTCTCGCCGCCACTTGAGGTAGCCGACGTTTTTCGAATTTCCTTCAATTTCTTTCAGCGAGGGGCGAGTCCGGAATTCCCGGGCCCGCCCCTCGTTGATTTGTATGGCAGTAGTTGCCGGCGCCCATCGCGCTGGCGCAGAGTTCAACACAGGCGATCTCCGTCCTCTCGGCTCGGCGGTTGCCACCAGCTAAGGAGTCACCGTCATGGCCCGCTTCATCGATCGCACCGTCCTGCATTTGCAGGCCGGTGACGGCGGGCACGGTTGCGCCTCCGTCCACCGTGAGAAGTTCAAACCGCTCGGCGGCCCCGATGGCGGCAACGGCGGTAACGGCGGCGATGTGACGCTGGTTGTCGACGCCAACGTGCACACCCTGCTGGATTTTCACTTCCGACCGCACGCCAAGGCCGGGAACGGAAAGCCCGGCGGCGGCGATCACCGTGACGGTGCGCAGGGCGATTCACTGGAAATGCGAGTGCCGGACGGCACCATGGTGCTGGCCGAAGATGGCAGCCTGTTGGCCGACATGATCGGCGTCGGCACGAGGTATGTTGCCGCCCAGGGCGGTCGCGGGGGACTGGGCAACGCAGCCTTGGCTTCCCGGGCCCGAAAGGCGCCGGGCTTCGCGCTGCTGGGCGAGACCGGGGTGAGCGTCGAGGTCACCCTGGAGCTCAAGTCCGTCGCCGACGTTGGGCTGGTCGGTTTCCCCTCGGCCGGTAAGTCCTCCCTGGTGTCGGTGCTTTCGGCTGCGAAGCCGAAGATTGCCGACTACCCCTTCACCACATTGCAGCCGAACCTGGGTGTTGTTACTGCCGGTGCCGACGTTTTTACCATCGCCGATGTGCCAGGTTTGATTCCCGGTGCCTCGCAGGGACGCGGGTTGGGCTTGGAATTCCTGCGTCACATCGAGCGCTGCGCGGTGCTCGTGCATGTGGTGGACTGCGCAACCTTCGAGCCCGATCGTGATCCGCAGTCTGATATCGCAGCGTTGGAACACGAACTGGCCGAGTACAGCAACTCGTTGGCCACCGATCTGCTGGATCGCCCCCGGGTGGTGGTGTTGAACAAGATGGACGTTCCGGAGGCCAGGGAACTGGCTGACCTGGTGCGTCCGGATTTGGAAGCCGCCGGGTACCGGGTCTTCGAAATTTCGACTGCCTCCCACGAAGGTCTCCGGGAGTTGACCTTCGCCCTGGCTGAGGTGGTCAAGGCCGATCGTGTCGCCCGACCGACGAGCAGTGCCGAGCGAATCGTCCTGCGACCCACTGCTGTCAACCAGGCCCAGTTCACCGTTATCGCCGACCCGGAAGAGGACGGGGCCTTCATCGTCCGCGGTGTTCGGCCCGAAAGATGGATCAAGCAAACAGATTTCACCAACGACGAAGCTATCGGTTATCTGGCCGACCGGCTTGCTCGTCTGGG
>JBBSUU010000144.1:0-7398 GCA_038234115.1 Mycobacteriales bacterium | reverse complement strand
GTGATTATCTGTGTAATCAACTACCCACTGTTAGTCTTAGGTGATGATGCACACACCGGTGCCGGACCAGCAGCTGCGAGCGGCCGTCGAAGGGGGCAACGTACCCACGCTGTTGGCTGTGCTGATCCAGCTCAGCGGCGACGCGAAGTGGCGTGGTTCGCAGTATCGCCCCACCCGCAGTCGAGGAATGGACGACAACCACACCGGTGGGCTCCCCGAATTGGTGCAGCAGGAGATCCGGGCCGCGGCGGTCCAGGCGATCCAGGAGTGGCAGCACGGCAAGGCACCGGCAATGCCGGACCTGCACGGCGAAGAGCTGATGGAGTTGATGGACTTCGTGATGGGCGAGGAGGTGCCCCACGAGTTCGGCCCGATGATGGCGGAATTGATGACTGCGGAGTTGAGGACTGCGGAGTTGACGACTGCGGAGTTGACGAAGTTGCGGCCTCCGACTCCGCGCCGTCCACACTCCGGCGCAGCTGGCTTCTCCGTGGTCGTGATCGGATCGGGGATCTCCGGCATGTTGGCCTCGATCAAACTCACCGAGGCCGGTATCCAGCACGTGGTGCTGGAAAAGAATGCGGAGGTCGGCGGATCCTGGTGGGAAAACCGTTACCCCGGCGCGGGTGTCGATACTCCCAGCTACCTGTACAGCTACTCCTTCTTCCCGCGGTCCTGGTCGACCCACTTCGGCAAACGCGACGAGGTGCAACGGTATCTGTCGGACCTGGCCGACGCCTACGACCTGCGTTCGGTGACCCGCTTCGGCGCCGAGGTGGTCGACGCCGTCTACGACGATGCCGCCCAGGAGTGGGCCGTGACCATCACCGAAGCCTCCGGCACCAGCTCGATCCGGGCCAATGCCGTGATCACCGCGGTCGGATTGCTCAACCGCCCCAAGGTTCCACCGCTCCCTGGCTTGGATACCTTTGATGGGGCCATCTTTCACTCGGCCCGGTGGCCGCAGGGTCTTGATCTGACCGGGAAAAGGGTGGCGATTGTCGGCAGCGGAGCCAGCGCGATGCAGATCGGCCCGGCCATTGCCGGGACCGTTGACCAACTCACCGTCTTTCAGCGGTCCCCGCAGTGGATCGCGCCCAATGCCGACTATTTCTCACCCGTCACCGACCAAGCCCATTGGCTGATGGAAAATGTTCCGGCCTACCGGGCGTGGTACCGGGTGCGGTTGTCCTGGATTTTCAACGACAAGGTGCACCCGACGCTGCAGGTCGACCCGAACTGGCCCGAAAAGTCCTTGTCCATCAATGAAATCAACCATGGCCACCGTGCCTTCTATACAAAATATCTCACCAAACGACTCGCCGGCCGGCCGGATCTGGTGGCCAAGTCGCTGCCCAACTACCCGCCCTTCGGCAAGCGCATGCTGCTCGACAACGGCTGGTACACCATGCTCACCCGGCCGAATGTGGAGTTGGTGACCGAGGCGGTCACCGCGGTCACGCCAGCCGGGCTCATCTCCGATTCGGGCACCGAACGCGAATTCGACGTCGTCATCCTCGCTACCGGGTTTCATACCGACCGACTTCTGTATCCGATGGATATTGTCGGTCGTTCGGGTCGTAGCACCCGGGAGATCTGGGGTGAACACGACGCAAAGGCCTACCTCGGTATCACCGTCCCCGATTTCCCGAATCTGTTCATCACCTGCGGCCCGAACACGGCTTTGGGGCATGGCGGCAGCTACATCACCATTGCCGAATGCCAGGTCCGCTACATCGTCGACATGCTCGCCACAATGGTGAACAACCGCTGGGGAGCCGTCGAATGCCGCCCCGAGGTGAACGAGAAATACAACGCTGCCGTTGACGACGCCCACTCGCGAATGGTGTGGGCGCACCCGGGGATGACCAACTGGTACCGCAATGACGCGGGACGGGTGGTGGCCGTCCTGCCGTGGCGGATCGTCGACTATTGGACTCTGACAAGGACTGTTGACCCGGCCGATTTTGTGACCGAGCCCTCCGTAGATTCCGGCCCGTCAGGGTGGGGTGATTCCGGTGGTTCATAGCAGGTCCACCTGATGCAGGGGGAGAGCTGGTCAAGGATCTGCGAGTTTGGTGCCTCCCGCTGATCACGGTGCAGTGGGCGCCTTGAACGCGCCACCCGGAAGTCGAATCGATTGTGCTTAACTCGGCCAGGGACGGATGCCCGCGTGTTCCTCGACCAGACAGGTACCAGATGAAAACTGTTGCAGACCACATCATCGCGACGCTGGCGGCGAGTGGTATCAAACACGTCTTCGGGCTCCCGGGCGATTCGCTGAACGGCTTTACCGATGCGCTCCGGCGAAGCGAGGACATTTCGTGGGAGCACGTGCGCCATGAGGAATCTGCCGCATTGGCTGCAGCCGCGCAGGCCGGCCTCGAAGGAACCCTGTCTGTCTGCGCGGGAAGTTGTGGGCCGGGAAACCTGCATCTGATCAACGGACTGTTTGATGCCCAACGCAGCCGGGTGCCGGTGCTGGCCATCGCAGCGCACATCCCGCAGGGGGAGATCGGTTCCGGCTACTTCCAGGAGACGCATCCGCAGGAGCTGTTCCGCGAGTGCAGTGTCTACTGCGAGTTGATCAGTACGCCGGAGCTGGCGCCGCGGATCCTGGAGATGGCGATGCGCGCCGCCGTGGAAGAGAACGGCGTCGCGGTGATCGTGGTGCCCGGGGAGATCTTGTTGTCAGCAGTGCCCGGCGGTGTGGAGCCGGTTCAGGTGTTGGCGACACGATCGCACACCCTGCCCGACGACGATTCGTTGCGGCAGGCGGCAGATTTGCTGAACGCTTCGGCAAAAGTGACGATTCTTGGTGGCGCCGGCGTGGCCGGCGCTCATCACCAGCTGATCGAACTGGCCGGCGTCCTGCAATCGCCGATTGTTCACGCGCTGCGCGGCAAGGAGCACATCGAGTACGAGAACCCCTACGACGTGGGCATGACCGGTCTTCTCGGCTTCAGCTCCGGTTACAAGGCAATCGAGGAATGTGAAGTCCTGCTCATGCTGGGTACCGACTTCCCCTACCGACAGTTCTATCCCAGCAATGCCAAGGTGATTCAGGTCGATATCCGCGGACGGAATCTGGGCAAGCGCACCCGAATCGACCTCGGACTGGTGGGAACCGTCAAGGACACGCTTGCGGCGCTGCTGCCGCTGCTGGGTCGCAAGGACGAGCGTGAGCATCTGGATCGGTCGTGGAAGCATTACCAGAAGACCCGAAAGTCGTTGGACTCCTTCGCTGTCAACGATCGCAACAAGACACCGATCCACCCGCAGTACCTGGCGGAGATGGTCAATCGGATGGCCGACGAGGATGCAGTGTTCACGGTGGACGTCGGATCGCCGGTGGTGTGGGCCTCGCGTTATTTGACGATGAACGGAAAGCGCCGACTGATCGGATCTTTCAATCACGGCACGATGGCCAATGCACTACCGCACGCAATTGGCGCCCAGACGACTTACCCGCAGCGGCAGGTGGTTTCGTTCTCCGGCGACGGCGGCTTGGCGATGCTGATGGGTGAGTTACTGACGCTGCGGCAGAACAAGCTGCCGGTAAAGGTCGTTGTGTTCAACAATTCGTCGCTGAACTTCGTCGAGCTGGAGATGAAGGCGGCCGGAATCATCAACTATGCAACGGATCTGGAGAATCCGGATCTGGCGGCGGTGGCCACTGCGATCGGCCTGTTCGGGCGTCGGGTCGAGCGGCCGGAGGATCTGGAAACAGCCTTGGCAGAGGCGTTAGCGCATGACGGGCCGGCATTGGTGGACGTTGTAACTGCGCGGCAGGAACTTTCGATCCCGCCGACTATTACGTTGGAGCAGGCAAAGGGATTCACGTTGTGGGGCATTCGCACGGTGCTTGACGGCCGCGGGCGCGAGCTCATCGACCTCTTTACCACCAACGTAGCTCGCCGCTTTCTCGACTGATCTGTTGGTCGAGCGGGGCGGCCCACCTATCGAGACCTACCTGCTCTCAATCATTCTCAGCGACCAGCCGGCTTCGACTTGGTCAAGAAGTACCCCGCGCACCCAGCCGCAATCGCGAGAATGATCGCCGGCAGCCATCCGGCGATGAAGGAGTCTCCTTCGTCGTTGAAGAAGAGATATCCGGCGACAAGCCCGATCAATACCCCCGCCACCGCGAAGGCCACCTGGTTCTTGCTAGTGGCTGAGTTCTGCGCCATGTTTTCCCCTTGTGTTGCTCGGACAATACCCAGGCGGGCGAGAGCCACTCAGGGCTCCTTGGATGATGCGCACGGCGCAGTGCCTAAAATGATCTAAGAGAGCTGGCATCGGATCATCACTTATGTCACTATTGCGCTATGACTGCTGCAGCCCTACCCGTGGATGTTGTCGAACTGGATGGTCCGGAGGCTCGCAGTTTGCTTGCGGCCCACAATCATTCCGTCGATGTCGACACTCGTGCGATCCTCGTTTCCGGGCCCCCGCAGTCCATCGAGTTGGCTCGGACGGTCATCCGTCTTCTCGCTACCCCCGATGCGTCCGGTCCGTCGTTCGAATCTGTGGTTGCTTCTCTTACCCCTCCCGTGATCGTTTCTCGTGGGCGGGTACTCCAGGCGCGCCTACACGCGCAACGACGGCAGCAATTGATTGAGGAGTTTGGTCTCCTCAGTGCCGCTGATATCGCGGCAAATGTCGGCTCCACAGCAAGCAACGTCGCTGCTACGGCCACTCGATGGGCAAAGATGGGCCTCATCTTCGCGGTCGAAACGGATGGTCGCAATCTCGGCTACCCTGGCTTTCAGTTTGCGCCGGAGTCACCCAAACCGCTGCCGATCATCCAGGATGTATTGGAACTGTTGGGGAGTCGCTTGAAGTCGTGGAGCCTGGCGACCTGGTTCACCAGTAACGCGGGCAGACTGGACGATCAACGCCCGGTTGACCTGTTGCAGTCGGACCCGGACGCGGTGATCGACTATGCCCGTCACTACCTCCATGACCAGGCCTGGTGAAGCCGCGGACGATCCCGCTTCCCCCGGTGCCGCTGGACCCGCTGGTCGCAACATGGGATGTGGGGGTACCAATCGTGCGGATCTTCGATGGACATTTTGGACCGACCTCATTCTGGGCCGGGAGGCCGGCCAGATTCAGTCCCTTCAATCCCGGACGTAGACGCAGTCCGATACCAGTCCTCTATGGTGCGGCCGATTTTGCTGGTGCGCTGTCGGAGACCGTCTTCCACGATGTGCCCGTACGCGGTGATCGCTTCGTTGACTTCAGCGATTTCAGTCATCGATTGGCGATGGATTTGGCCCCAACTCGACCGATGAAACTTGCGGACCTGAGCGGCCTGGGACTTGGTCGAGTGGGGATCACCAGGGCGGATCTGATCGAAACCAGCTCCCTCTACTACCCGCAGACAGCCAAGTGGGCCAAAGCCATTCACGATATCCCAGCGAGATTTGACGGGATGCAATGGGTTTCGCGGCAGTATGATCGTTCGTTGGCTGTCGTCCTGTTTGGTGACCGGGTGAAAGCTACCGAGCTTCGGATGCCCGCCGCCTATATTCCCAAAGCGCTGGGTGTGGGTGTCGGGTTTGATGAGCTTTTGGAGCTGGCTGCTATGGCCAATATTGAAGTGACGGGCATCTGAGGACCGTTAGTCGGTGCAGATTCTGCTGTTAGGACGAGGGCAGATGGATTCTTCCAGCGGTGAATACACCCGTGGCGCCGCTGCAGGCGCGCGTTGGCTTGACGCATTTGTGGCAGTAGCGGCTTCCAATACCATCGAATGATGACGTCGTGGATCTCAAGGAAACGAAGCTACCTCCCACTTGGGTTCCTCGGAACGGGCATCGCGGCGGTGGCGGCGGGAGTCGTCAGCCCTTGGCCGATAAGTCTGCTCATCAGAGGGCTCTTCACGATCGGGGCCAACCTCACGGTCAAGGAGATGCGGGCGTACGAACCGACGTCCGGTGTCAATGAGGTGCTGGACTGTTCCTATGGCAACCGCGGCGCCGACACGACGTTCGATGTGTTTCCACCTGCAGACTCGATGGGTCAGCGACCGACGGTCGTCTGGATTCATGGCGGCGGGTGGATCTCGGGTGACAAAACCGACGTCAATCCCTACGCACGCATCCTCGCATCCCACGGCTACACCACGGTCACCCTGAACTACACGATTGCTCCGGAGGCCATCTACCCGGCAGCGCTCAACCAGCTCACTGACGCCCTGGGATTTTTGATTGCGCACGCCGCCGAGTACGGAATTGATCCCAATCGGATTGTCCTGGCCGGTGATTCGGCCGGGTCCCAGTTCGCCGCGCAACTCGCTTGCATGATCACCAACCCGGTCTATGCGGATCGGGTGGGAATCCAGCCGACGCTCACGCCTCAGCAGCTCCGCGCGGTAGTTCTGAATTGCGGAATTTATGATGTCAGCGGTATTCCGGACGCACCGGGACCGGGGCCCTGGGGATTCCGCGCCGCACTGCGCTCCTATTTGGGTCAGCGGGACTGGGCCCACACCGAGGGCGGTCAGTTGATGAGCACCCTTCACTACGTGACGGGTGACTTCCCGGCGACGTGGATCTCGGGCGGCAATGCCGATCCGCTCACCGCCTCCCAATCCAGGCCGATGGCCTCGCGACTTGCCGAACTGGGTGTCGACGTCACGCCGGTGTTCTACCCGGACCAGACCGATCCTGCCCTTCCGCACGAATACCAGTTTCACCTGGACCTCGCGGATGCACAGACGGCGCTCACCGCAACAGTCACTTTCCTCGACCGCGTGACAAGTCAACAAACCGCGTAATCAACCTGTGCACCGCAGGATGCTGGCAAACAACTCGCGGAGACTCTTTGGTCCGCACATAGGCAGTGGTTTCGGCTCGACGCCATAGGGTGGTGAATACCTGCTGAGGAGATGTCCAATGGAACCTGCACACGCCACCACTCGACCATCCAGTCTGCAGATCGGGGCGACGGCAGCTGCATCAAGTGTGTTCCTGCTTCCGGTCGTGGTCGGCAAACTGCTTGAGTTCATTCTCAAGAACATCAACCCCGACCAGGTCGATATCACCGCGTCGTTGGCCTACCTACGGCCTCTTCTAATCACGTCCTTCACGACCTTGGGCGTGTTGTTGGGGATAACGGTGATGCTCATCCTGATGCTGCAGCGCAAGCAGGGCGGTGGCGCCGCACGCCTGCCATGGGTGATCCTCGGCGTTCAGCTTGTGTTGGGGCTGATCTACCTCGTTCTCCAGCTGCTGATCAACCGCATCATGGTATAGAAAGCGCGTCAGCAGCAGGCTTGTCGAGCCACACACCCTCGAGCTCTTTGATCCGTCGCCTGGCAGCGATCAGCTCGGTATTGTCGCTGGAGGTGGTCCCGGGCTTCAAGCCCGAGTCGATCAGGTCCTGCTCGCG
>JBBSUU010000143.1:0-7412 GCA_038234115.1 Mycobacteriales bacterium | reverse complement strand
GGGGTGCTCGAGCAGCATCTGAACGATCTGCTCGGCGTTGTCGCAATGCCGATCCATTCGGACCGCCAACGTCTTCACACCGCGCAAGGTCAACCAGGAATCGAAGGGGCCGGCGATACCGCCCATTGATTTGAGGTGGAAACCGAAAGCCTCGCCCAACTCTGGGTCATTTGTGATCAGGGCGCCCCCGATGACATCGGAATGGCCGCCCAGATATTTGGTGGTCGAGTGCAGGACCACGTCGGCTCCCAGACCCAGCGGTGTCTGCAGGTATGGGGTGGCGAAGGTGTTGTCCACCACCAACTTTGCACCGGATTTGTGGGCAAGCTCGGCCAGTCCCGCGATGTCGGCAATACCGAGCATGGGGTTGGTGGGTGTTTCCACCCAGATCAGCTTGGTCTCCGGCCGGACAGCAGCGGCCACGGCCTCCAGATCGCCCAATGCCACGGCGTCATAGTCGATCCCCCACGGCTTCAGAATCTTGTCGATCAATCGGAATGTCCCGCCGTAGGCGTCGTTGGCCATGATCAGGTGATCACCCGGCTTGAGCATCGCTCGGAGCGCCGTGTCGGCAGCGGCCATCCCGGAGGCGAAAGCGTGACCGAACCGACCGCCCTCCAAGGATGCCAGCGCGGTTTCCAGCGCGGTTCTGGTCGGATTCCCGGCGCGAGAGTAGTCATAGCCGGCTTTGGTCTCGCCGGCGACGTCCTGCGCGAACGTGGAGGTCTGGTAGATCGGTACCACGACCGCGCCGGTGACCTGTTCAGGGTCTTGGCCGGCGTGAATCGCACGAGTGGCGAAGGAATCGACGGGTTCAGTGGTCATGTGCTTAAGGTTATCCGGCCAGAACGCAATTTCGCCCCTCGATCCGTTGTGAGCTTGCAGCTGATAGAACCCGTCACCGTCGATTCTGACCGATTCTGATCTGAGCCGGCGCCGCTATCACGACAGGCGCCGCCACCGGCGGCTTCTTGAGCCACCGCTTGGTGGCCGGCAGCAGCGCCGCGATGACCACGGCCACCCCCGCGTAGTACATCCAGGGGTTGGTATCACCGGCCAGCATTTTGAACTGGGTGTCCGCGACGAGAGTGGTCGCCAACGAAACCAACGCGCCGAAGATCAGTCCGCCCCGCCCCCGCCGAAGGATCAGGCCGAGCGTCCCAAAAACCAGGAACAGCACGGCTACCGCCCAGCCGGCGCCGACGCCGGCGGCGCGAAGGGCAGCCTCCGAAGGATTCGAGTCCAATTTCAGCAATTCCACCGCCGACCTGATGTGGTCGTAGGCCGGAACTCCGACAATCCAGGCGGTCAGCACAGCCAGCGTCCCGGTCAGCGTCGCTCCGACGGCAGCACCCAAGTCGTCGTCGGGCGCCGCCTCATAAGGTGCAGGCAGGTAGTGCGACATCTGAACCACACTCCTCGAGCGAATACATCTTCGTAGATCCACCTGAGATGCAGTTTAGGACCCGAACCGCCTGATCCGTAGGCGGTGGCCTCGCCGGGTCCGGCTAGTTGGCGATATAGGTGAGCAGATCAGCCCGCGTCAACACACCACTCGGCTTGCCGTCGTCGACCACCATCACCGCGTCGCAACTCTCCAGCGATGCACGCACCGCAGCGACCGACTCGCCGGAACCCACCAACGGGAATGCCGCTCCCATATGGTCTTTCACTGCGTCGGCCAGGGTTGCCTTCCCGGTGAACAATGCGTTCAGCAGGTCCCGTTCGGTGACCGAACCGACAACTTCACCGGCCATCACCGGCGGCTCGGCATTGACCACCGGCATCTGCGATACGCCGTACTCGTGCAGAATTTCCACTGCATCCCGAACGGTTTCGTTCGGGTGGGTGTGGACCAGATTCGGTAGCGAGCCGGACTTGGACCGCAGGATGGTGTCCGCAGTTTCTTCCGCATGCCGATTAAGGAATCCGTAGGAGGACATCCAACCGTCGGCAAAAATTTTGGACAGATATCCGCGGCCACCGTCGGGCAGGATGACGACAACCACATCGTCCTCGGTCAGGTCCTTCGCGACCTCGAGCGCCGCCGCGACCGCCATTCCGCAGGAGCCGCCGACGAGCAGACCTTCCTCGCGCGCCAATCGGCGGGTGATTTCGAACGACTCGGCGTCGGAGATTGCGACAATCCTGTCGGTTACGGTCTTGTCGTAGGCCGCCGGCCAGAAATCTTCCCCGACGCCCTCCACCAGATAGGGGCGACCGGTACCACCGGAATACACCGAACCTTCCGGATCTGCGCCGATGACCTGAACCCTCCCCCCGGACTGGTCCTTCAAGTAGCGGCCGGTACCGCTGATGGTCCCACCGGTACCGACACCGGCGACGAAGTGCGTGATCTTGCCTTCGGTGTCGGCCCAGATTTCCGGCCCGGTGGTCTCGTAGTGGGAAGCCGGGTTGTTCGGGTTGGCATACTGGTTGGGCTTCCAGGCGCCGGGGATATCCCTGGTCAACCGATCCGAGACGTTGTAATAGGAGTCCGGATCCTCCGGTGCAACTGCTGTCGGGCAGACCACCACTTCGGCGCCATAGGCCCGCAGCACGTTTCGTTTGTCTTCGCTCACTTTGTCGGGGCAGACGAACACGCACTTGTAACCCCGTTGCTGTGCCACCAGGGCGAGCCCAACTCCGGTGTTGCCGCTGGTCGGCTCGACGATGGTGCCGCCGGGCTTGAGCTCGCCGGATGCCTCGGCGGCCAGGATCATCTTCAGCGCAATCCGGTCTTTCACCGAGCCGCCGGGGTTCACGTATTCGACCTTGGCCAGAATGAGCGGTTTGAGCCCCTCGGCCAACGCGTTCAGTTTGACCAGCGGGGTTCCCCCGACAAGTTCGATCACGGACTTGGCGTAACGCACAGCAATTCCCCTTAGGTGGGCAGGCTTTGGACATTCCTTCCCTAAGGCTATCGCCCATCGGCCCGCTCCCTTCCCGCCGCTGATCTTCCTCGCCGACGACGCGGAGAGATGGCGACGCGGAGAGATGGCGACGCGGAGAGTTGACGACGCGGAGAGAGGGCGTGCAATGTGGCGGGCGCTTCTCACCAATGACCTGCGGACCTACCTACCAGGGCGCAGACTGAAGGTGCCGGCTCTGTTGGTGTACCCAGGAGCGGGCGGCAGTTGCGGAGGGATGCCATGACGTCAGCGCGGAAATCACCAAGAACACCGCCATCGAAATCGTCAGCGGCATCGCCGGGAACGAGGACTGGAACGAAGCCGGGAACGCCCACCCTTGGCGCGACGCGACTGCTGGCGGTATTGACCAGACACCTCGGACGAACAATCGCCGATCAGACCGGCCGCGCCGCCGGCCTACCGTCTCCCTCCCGTCTGACCAGGGCAGTTGCATTCCGGGCGACGGTGACGGCGGCCGCCGGCCTCGGTCTGCTCGCCGGCGGGGGCAGCGCCGCTTGGGCCGGACTACAGCATCAGGCGAGACTGGCGGCCAAACGGATCGGTCTCCCCGAAATTCCACCGCCGCAACGGGACGGATTTTATCTCCCGGATGGCCACCACCGACCCAGGCTGAATATGTCGGTTTCGGACGATCGCACGCTGAGCGCATCGCCGGTCGCGTTGGTCATGCTGGGTGACTCCACGATGGCCGGCTATGGCTCCGCCTCCGCGGATGATCTGCCCGGTGTGATGTTGGCGCGCAAGGTGGCGGCCAAGATCCAGCGACCGGTCCACCTGCGGACCAGGGCCGTGGTGGGCAGCGGCGCGGCCGGGCTCGCCCTGCAGGTGCAGGAGACGCTGCTTGACCGACCGGATGTCGCGGTGATTTCGGTGGGCGCCAATGATGTTCGTGATCGGGTCGCGGCGTCGGTCTCAGTTGCCGAACTCCGTTCGGCGGTGGTGGCCCTGACCGCGGCCGGGATCGCTGTGGTCGTGGGAACCTGCCCAGATCTGGGCGTCATTGCACCTATCCCACAACCGCTTCGGCAGCTCGCCGGCTACTGGTCGCGAAATCTCGCCGACAAGCAGGAACAGGCCATGTTGCGGCTGGGTATCCCGTGTATTCCGCTCGGCCGGATCGTCAGCCCCGCATTTTTACACGAACCCGATTTATTTTCCCCGGATCTGTTTCATCCGTCCGGAGCCGGGTACGCCCGGGCAGTGGCCGCATTGCTGCCGGCCGTTGTCCAGATGGTGTCCGCGCCTGATCAGGAGGACCCGCCCGCAAAGTCCGACGGTCCCGAGAGTCCCGACGGTTCCGACAGTCCCGACGATTCCTACAGTTCCGACAGTCCCACCGACGAGGAAATCCTCGCCACCAGCTGAGCGAGCTCCTCGGTCGGGACGCCGGCATCATCAGCGTCCTGGATCAAAACTGCAAACTGATCGGCCAATGCGTGGTGCCCGATGTCGGGCACCACATGGGGACTCACCCCCCGTGCCGAGGCCGCCAACGACGCCAACTCGTTCAGACCCTGCCGCAGCGTCCGGCTCGGGTCCCCATACTCCCTGGACGACAGCGGCCGGGCCCGCAACTTCCGAATCAATTCGGTGAGGTGCGGGTCCGGCCGTTGTCGTAAGTTCACCTGTCCATTCTGCCGCAGCGACCTAGGGACGCCGGGGCGGGCCAGGTCAGTTCGAGCGCAGGTAGCTCAGCAGACGCAGGATCTCCAGGTAGAGCCAGACCAGGGTGACCATCAGTCCGAAAGCGAAGTACCAGGCGCTCTTGGCCGGGGCGCCCTGCTTGATGGCATTCTCGATGGCGTCGAAGTCGAGCAGGAAACTCAGCGCAGCGACCACGATGATGACCAGCGAAATGATGATCGAGAGCGTGCCACCGTCACGGATTCCCATGTTGAAGCCCAGCAGCGAAGCGATCATGTTGACGACCAGCACGGCAACGATGCCGATCATCGCGCCGACAATCATCTTGGTGAACTTGGGAGTCACCCGGATGGCGCCGGTCTTGTAGACCACCAGCATGCCGACGAATACACCGATGGTGGCTGCCAGCGCCTGGAACCCAATTCCGGCGTACTGCGGACCGAAACTCTGGAAGACACCGGTGATGCCGCCAAGGAAGACACCCTCGGCCACGGCGTAGGCCAGAATCAGCGCCGGGTTGCTGGATCGCTTGAAAATGACAACCAGGGCCAGCACGAAGCCGACGAGGGCCGCCGGCACGATCAGGCTGTAGATATTCGGCGCGATACCCGAACTCTGCAGGTAGATGGTGCCGACCGCCGTCGCCAGCGCAACCAACAGGACGGTGGCTGTTTTGGCGATGACATCATCGAGAGTCAGATAACGCTCGGTGGGCGGCGCCGGCGCGTAAGCGGGCTGGTTGTACATATCCTGCAGGGTCGCCGCTGTCGGAGCGGTGTTGCCGATATTCCTGAATGCGGGGTTACTACTTCTGTTTGCCACGATTTGTTTCCTCCAAAAGACCGGTAGGCCTGACCAGGGTCACGCTACGGGGTGATGATCCACAAAAGAACATAATCAGACGATGATCAGGTAAACGGCTGACTTCTTCCGACCTTTCCCAGTTTTTACTCAATCTTTACAACGCGGGGAGGTGTGCAAAAGTTCCCGGTGTGTCCGGTTGCGCACCCGAGTTCGGTCAATTGGTCACGGATGGCGCAGCAGACCGTTAGGTTTGGTATCCGAACCGGGTACGAAGCATCACACGGATGCACTGCTGTTCGAATACGCGCTGCTTGTTCGGCAGTAAAGAGAGTCGGCCGCTATGCGCCCGAGCCTGCTATGAGGGGGACCACCATGATTTGCACACGCCAGCATTTTTCCCGATGGGTGGCCATCCTTGGCGTCGGGGCCTTGGCGCTGACCGCCTGCGCGGACCCGGTCTCCGGTCGCGCCGTCGCGCAGCCGGGTGCTGCTTCCACCCAATCGGCAGCAGCCCCGAGCACCGTCGCCAAGCCTTCCAGTTCGGCGCCGACTACTTCGTCGAGCTCCAGTTCGTCTCAATCGAGTTCCAGTAGCTCTGCCAGTTCCTCGAGCAGTTCCTCATCCCCGCCCGAAGAGAACACGGCAACCCCGCCCGAAGAGACCACGGCTCCGGGAGACACCGGGGCAGCAGCCCCCACCGGTGACGAGACACCGCCCGGAACCACCTTGGCCCTGACCGACCCGGCCACCCTGCCGGTCACCTTCATCGACGACACCGGCAACTTCACGTTCAGCGACTTCAAGGTCGTGCAGGGCAGCGTTGACGACTGGGCAAAACTTGAGGTCGAGCCAGGTACAACCGCCGGTTTGGCACCCTGGTATGTCAGCTTCACCGTCACTCAGATTTCCGGTAAGGCAACCTTCGAATACTCCGACTTCATCACCGAGATCCGCGGCGTTACCGACCAGGGCCGAGACCTTGATTATTCCTACGCCTACGGGAGCTCCGTCGGTTGTGAATCAGGGTATTTCCGGGACGGCTACGCGATCGGCGACAGCTACACCACCTGCACGGTATTCCAAACCGACGACCGCGCGAAAGTGGTTCAGTTGGAGTTCCGCGGCGAATACGACGGCCCGTATTACGACAACCCGGTCGTGTGGACCGTCGGCTGATCGCTCAACGCTTGGCAACCCGCCGGCTGCCGAATGCCGGCGGGTTGAAGGCTTGCAACGGCGGTGCCGGCGAACTGAAACGTTCCACCTGCACCAGCGCGTGTGAGCCTGCGCAGCCCTGCGCCAGCCGTGATGTTCCGCGATCAGTGGTCAGGACATTCGGATTGCCGTGCACGCAGATCCGAGCACCGTCCACCGAGCGCGGGTCGAACCAGGCGCCGGTGGGTAACTGCACGACATCAACCCGCACCTGATCGCTGACCTCCACTCCGGCCAAACAGGCACCGCGATCGTTGAAAACGCGGACCAGGTCACCGCTGGTGATTCCCCGCGACTGTGCGTTATCCGGGTGAATCCGAATTTTTTCCCGGCCGCCCACCTTGTGTGCCTGACTGTTTGAGCCCATATCCAGCTGGCTGTGCAGTCGACCGGCGGGCTGATCAGCGATGAGGTGCAACGGAAACCGCGCGGCCAACGGGGCACCGAGCCACTCCCGTGGTTCCAGCCAGGCCGGGTGGCCGGGGCAATCTGCGTAACCGAAGGCGGCCACGGTCGGCGAGGTGAGCTGAAACTTCCCGCTCGGGGTCGGTAACCGATGCAGGACCGGATCAGCACGAAAATCGCCGAACATAACGTGATCTCT
This sequence comes from Mycobacteriales bacterium, assembly GCA_038234115.1. GTDB lineage: Bacteria > Actinomycetota > Actinomycetes > Mycobacteriales > Nakamurellaceae > Nakamurella. Next base: position 212 of record JBBSUU010000143.1, on the reverse strand, counting down.
TGCCGAATCGGCGATCTCGGCCGGTACGCGGACATCGCCCTGCCGCCAGAATGTGTCGAAGTCGGGCAGGTCGAAGTCCTGGCCCCGCCGCACCAGCGAAGACCAGGAACGGTAGAAATCGGCCAACCAGTCCCTGGCCTTCTTACCCTCCGTGAAAGCTTCGGCCAGGCCGAGGGCGGCGGCAATGCCGGTGAACGTGTCATAGTCGGATT